>CAJOPO010000546.1 GCA_905236315.1 uncultured Treponema sp. | reverse complement strand
GTAAGTCGCTATAATAGCGCGACTTACAACATCGCATTTTCAAAGTTGCCTCTAAAAACTGAAGTTTTTAGAGGCTCCCATATGTTAAGAACTGATTTCCGTGATATATACTTGCTTAAAGTGTTCTATTTTATTAATATTGTTGGCATGAAAATAAATAAAAAATGGAATATTATTGCGTTTAGCATACTTGCTTTTTGCATATTATACATAATTTTTGCATTACGCCCTTTAAGTACAGAATTACATCTTATTCCAGAATGGACGCAAGACATATCTCGTATTCAAGAAGCACAAGATACTGATAGCCTTATACCCTACAGACTAGGCTTAAACATTGGTTACTTTACACCAGATGGAAGAGTTGTTTCCACCATTCCTTATCAATTCAAAGCCTCAGTTTCTAGTTCATATTATGCCTCTTATGGGCAAAATAGCAAAAATACTACTTTCTTTTTTCCAAATGGACAAGAAGCAGGCACCTTAAAAGAAGCAGGGTTTCCTTTTTTTGATGAAGACCGCATTTTCGTTTTTCTGCCAGGAGGAAATTCATTTATCCGCTATGCAGAAGATGGTTCTAAGCTATGGGGTTGGGAAAGCTATTCACCCATAACTGCTTTTACTTCCAGTGCTAATGGAACTGTTGTAGGCTATGCAGATGGTAGTATTATATCTTTTACTAATGAAGGCAAAGTTGACCAGGCATTTTCTCCAGAGGGAAGTAAAATTCAAGTAATACTAGGAGTTGGAATAAGTCATAATGGCTCCATTGTAGCTTCTGTATGTGGGCAAGACCAGCAACGCTTTATTGTTGCAGAAAAAACAGAAGATGGACACAGCAAGATTATATTTCATGAATATATTGATAAAGCAACAAATCAACAAGCCTGTGTAAAATTTAGTAATGACGATAATTCTGTTTACTATGGATACAATGGTGGATTAGGCATAATAAATATAAAAAAATCTAAAAGTTCCCATATTTCCATAGAAGGTAGAATAATTCAAATAGAACAGTCTGATACAGGTGCAAATAATCTAATTTATGTATTAAGCAAGAATGGAAATACTTATACAGTAACAATAGTAGAGCCTTTTGATAATCCTGCTTCTCAATTTTCTTTTACCGCAGAATGTTCTTTTATACAAGCAAAGGACAATGCCCTTTTTATAGGTAGGAATAATAAAATATCAAGACTTACTATAGCTCGTAAATAATTTTTTAAGACTAAAGCCTTATAAAACTTCTAATTTTTACTGTATATAGACAAACGGAGACATAAAATGAAGTTCAAGAATCATAAATTACCCTTTCTTATAGCAATAATAGTTTTTATTACTATATCTTGCATTTCTGTATTTGCATTTGACTGGCCACAAAACTCAAACAGCACAGACTCGTTTTTTTCTTATTTTGGCCAGTTACGAGGAAACACCCTAAGTTCTTCACTAATATTTAATCAAAACGAAGAAATACACGCTTCTGATGATGGCAATATGATGATTTTTATATCAGAGCACACAAATGATTTTGGTTGGTTTGAGTCCACACTAGGAAATGCCATTATAATGAGCCATGATGATAATCTTGCAACTGTTTATGCAAATTTAGATGAAGAAGAAATCCCTCAGTCAATAGAAACGCTTTCTGCCATAGAAAAAGGTACATTTTTAGGTGTTAGCGGAAACTCAGGCTGGCAAGATGGCTCTAGTTGCCTAGAGTTCCAAGTCATAGATAGAATAAAGCATAGTTCTATAAACCCTCGAATCTTAATGCCACGAATTGGAGAAGAGCTTCCCCTAGATATTGGACGCATTACACTTGATGATGCAAATGGAACAACTCATCATCTATCTAACGAACGCCAATTACAATCAGGCTATTATTCTGTGTATAGAACAAGGCAAGAAGTCGCAATGCCTGCAAAAACCATTATTGCACTTAACGGAACAACTGTAGAAACAATACAATATGATACACTAAAAGAAAGCAGTGGTAAATTATGTGCCTTAGCAAATAACGGTTCAAAAATGTATTCTGTAGAACAAATATATCCAGATAATGACCGACAGCTTTTAGGTAATGTTCAATTAACAAGGGGTCATGTGGCTTTAACTATTACTGTAGTAAATATTTTAAATACCGCTCGCACTACCACATATAATCTTGAAATAAATTAAACTATGTCTAACTACGACATTAGTTCCATTATAAAACAGGTAAGACTCGAAAGAAATATCTCGCAAGAGGATTTTTGCGATGGTATATGTGCAGTATCTACACTATCAAGAATAGAATCAACAGGTCGCAAACCTCATAAACAGATTTTAGAACGCATTTTGCACTCGTTAGAACTACCTATTCGTTATTATTATAGTTCTAACGATAAAAACCCCATTCGCTCCATAGTAGAAAAGCAAATCCTTGCTAGGATTTCAGAACTGGACTTTAACATAGGTAAACTAATTAGCAAATATAAAAAACTTGATACTAAAATGGATAATCTAGAAGAACAGTTCTTTTTAATGGCTACTGGAGTTGAACAAGAGTTTAAGAAAGATGACTGTTCTGTGGCATTAGATACCTATATAAAAGCAATTAAGCTAACCATTCTAAATTTTTCACAATCTAATCCCATTAGATATGTATATCGCTCTTTTTTAAGTGATTACGAATTGTTTTTAATTAGTTCCATAGCCCGCATAGAATACAAAATGGGGCAAAAAGACATTGCACTAGAAAGGTTGCAATATGTTTACGATTATATAAACGAAAATGAAAGAGATTTATCAGAAATTTATCGCTATTATTCTTTTTTATTAAGCACCTTAACAGATTGGCATGGGCAATGTAAACACTATGAAATGCAAAAGAAGTTAGCGAGTGAAGGCATTGCTCATTGCAACAGATTTTCTACCCTATCCTGCTTAGATAGATTTTTATTTTTTAAAGCCTATAGTATAGCAGCATTAAATAATGGCAAACATGATAATGGAATGTTTTTGCAAGCCTTTTATGTTATAGATGCTACACAAGATAAAGATTTTAAAAAGTATGCTTTGCGCTTATTAAAAGAGAGCAATTTTACCGACTAAAAACCCGCTAGGTATTTTATTATTCAGTGCAAAATGATATTATTTTATGTATGTATGAAGTAAGAGTAGAAGCCAATTTTGCTGCGGCTCATTTTTTAAAAGATTATCATGGAAAGTGCGAAAATCTACATGGGCATAATTATAAAGTATTTGCTCATGTAAGAGGTAGCAAACTAGATTCTGGCGGTATGCTTTTAGATTTTAGCGTATTGAAAAGCACTTTGAGAAATGTGTGCAATAAACTAGACCATTCAAATCTAAATGATAATCCTTATTTTTGCCAAAATCCTAGCGCAGAACGCATTGCAGAATATATTTTTAATGCTATTATAAAAGAGCAACCTAAACTAAG
>CAJOPO010000545.1 GCA_905236315.1 uncultured Treponema sp. | reverse complement strand
CGTTTTCCTGTAGCGTTTTCCATCTTATTACCTCAACCTATAACTCTATTTTTTCCATTGCGTTTAGCTTCATACAAATTTTTGTCTGCACGTGCAACCAATGCTCTCAAATCATCTTCTGTATGAGCAATCCCCATAATGTAGCCACCACTAAATGTAAATTCATTATTAGGTTCACGACATTTTTTTATTCCAAGCAAAAAATCAATTTCATCTGCATGAGGGATCATAACTAAAAACTCATCTCCTCCATAACGGTAGCAAAATTCTTCTCCAAAATTTTCTTTTAATCTGGAAGAGAAATCTTTTAGAATAGCATCACCTTTCTCATGTCCATAAGTATCATTAATACCCTTAAAATCATCGATGTCGGTTAACATTAAAAGAAGAGGTTTATTTAAGCATTTTAAAAAATCTTCTCTAAGCGCATGTCTATTTTTTACATCTGTTAAAGTATCATGCATAGAAAAATATAAAAGTTGCTTAGAAAGCTTTTCATTAGAAATAGACTTTTCTGCAATATTTATAAAATGCTTATACAACACATTGTGTACAGTTATAAGCAAAAACAAAAATATTGGCAAATTTGCTTTAGTCGCAAAGCTTACTCCAACACTACTTATTTTCATAACATTATAAAAAATCAAAAAAGAAGCTGTAATCAAAATAATAATAATATAGGGCTTTATAAAAAATCCACAGGAAGACATTACCATTATTGTAAGAAAAACCAGTATCTGCTCACCTGCAATGTAATCTTGTCTAGAAATATAAATGCCAAAGCATACACTTACAACAAGCATTAAAAGCATACTAAACTGCATAAAAAAATGATTTACTTTATTCTTAAGCATAGAAAAACTTACTAATGCAAACTGGGCAGCAGATAAAACCATCAACGCATAAAAAAGTCTATGTTTTAAAAGCCATAAGGAATCAACTGCATGCGAAGAGCCTTTTAATGGAGGCATAAAAGAAAATACAAGAAAAAAAAATTCCATCAGAATTATAATTGCAGAAATTATAATTCCTGTACGTGCGTTATACTTATCTAAAAAATCCTGTACTTCCGGATCTAATTTCTTAAACCCTAAAAAATCAATAACCTTATTCAAAATCATTCCTTTCTCATAAGTTCTTCCAAAAGCCTTTGTGCATCTCTAAGACCTTCTGCAGTGGTTTTTTCTTCATCCAAAATAAGTTTTAACTCTTTTCCAAGTATCGTGTAAAACTCTGTCCATTCCTGCATGACAGGTCTATACACACCACCTTCTAAAGCTTTGCAAACAACTTTGTACTGAGGAAATTTCTCTAAAACATCAGAAGCTTTTAAACTAGAATAACGGCAGGGCACTCCACCCCAACTTACAGTTTCTTTTTGAAGCTTAGGCTCCATAAGATATGCCAAAAGTTTTATAGCCATCTCTTTTTTGGTACTATTATTCGGAATGCCTATAGTCCAAACACCATAAATATTTGCATTATATGGAACACTAAACTCAAAAGCACGCCCCGTAATAGCAAGGTAGTCCATAGTAGAATTTTTTGTAGGCGTATACCATCCAGGCCAGCCTATTCCCATTGTTGCAGCTTTATTTGCAATAGCAGCAATAAAATCTTCTTTCTTTACAGCACGTCCTGTTTCTATAAGTCCTTTATACATTTCTACTGCAGCTCTAAACTTTGCGGTATCAATTGTAGGATTATTGTTTTCATCTACAACCCATGCGCCATAAGAGCAAAGTATTGGTAAAAAATCTACAACTAAATTATTTGGTGTATCACCTCTGTATAAAAAACCTAAATTATGTCTTTTATTTTGTGCCTGACAAATTTTTAAAATATCTTCTAACGAATTAACTTTATCTGGAGTATAACCAGCTTCTTTTAACATAAGTTTATTGTAAAGCAAAACTGTAACATTACCATAATATGGAGCTAAATAAAGATTTTTGTTGTAATAACAAATACTCTTTGTTGCGTCTATAATATCATCGTCCAATTCGTAACCAAGCTCTGTTAAGTTTGCAAGTACACAGTTTGCCGTAT
>CAJOPO010000544.1 GCA_905236315.1 uncultured Treponema sp. | reverse complement strand
TTGCAGAATCAGTAAAAGAAGACGCAGAGGATATTGTAGCAGAAGCAAAATATAATAATTCAAACGAAGCTTAATTTTTCTCTGTATATCATTTGTATAAAAGTAACCTCTAAGTAGCAAATTGTACTTTAGAGGTTATTTTTGTATCTATTCAATAGACCTGTTCGGAAAACTAAAGTTTCCGAACACCTCTAATATCTCATAAGGAATTATATTATGAAAGTTCGCGTACATCATTCTTTACCTGGTAGATTGAGACTAAAATATGATGAGCGCAGTGTTAGGCCACGACAGGCAATACTTGCTCAAACTCTAATCGCCGTTCAAGAGGGCATTTTAAACATAGAAGTAAATCCTACTGCCACTTCCTACCTTATAATATACGATGTATCTAAAATTTCACAATCACAAATACTAAATCTGTTTAAGGCTTTAACAAGTAAATACCTAGATGACCAGAAATTATTACAAAATGTAGCAGATGTGCCTCAGCAAGAAAGCATTTTTGGCATAGTGGCACAGACACTAGCATGGCACTACTTAAAAAAGTTTTTATTGCCCGCACCTGTAAGGGCTTTCCTTTTATATAAGAATATTCTTCCCCGCATTGTAAAAGCCATATATTCATCTTTAACAGGTAAATTCTTTTGCACAGACTTACTTGACGCAACTGCTTTAACAGTTTCTGTAATAACAGGAGATAAAAGCACAGCGTCTACGGTAAATATGCTCTTAAACTTAGGCGACCAAATAGAAGAAGTTACTCGCCACCGTTCTTATGATAACCTTGCTAGAACCCTTCTTATCTCTAACGAGCCTGTACAACTTCTTGAAGGAAATGAAGAACGCAGTGTGCAAGTAACAAGCCTAAACAAAGACGACCTAATCATTGTGCGTGCAGGAAGTCAGATTCCTGTAGACGGAGTTGTAGAGCGTGGTGAAGGCATGGTAAATCAAGCGAGCATTACAGGAGAATCTCTTCCTGTAGAGAAAAAAGCGGAAGCGGGAGTATTTGCTGGCACTATACTAGAAGAAGGGGAACTTGTTATAAGAGTTCGCTCTATAGGCAAAGATACAAAAGTAAATAATATCATTGCAATGATTGATAATTCGCAAAACTTAAAGGCTATGGCGCAAAAGAGGTCAGAGGCATTTGCAGAAAAAATCATTCCTTTTAACTTTTTAGTAACTGGTCTTACATGGCTTATAACACGTGATGTTACAAAAACAGTGTCCACGCTTATGGTTGATTATTCTTGTGCAATGAAGCTTTCTGCTCCCATTTCTGTATTTAGTGCAATGAAAGAAGCGGCAGAACTAGGCATTAGCGTAAAAGGTGGCAAATACCTAGAAAACGTTGCAGAGGCGGATACTATAATATTTGATAAAACTGGAACACTCACTTATGCAACCCCAGAATTAGAAGATATTTATACCTTTGGGGAGGCTACAAAGAATTCTGTTCTAACCCTTGCAGCTTGCTTGGAAGAACATTTCCCCCATCCTTTAGGGCGTGCCGTTGTGGAAGCCGCTACAAAGCAAAATCTTACCCACCCAGAATATCACACAAAGGTGGAATACATAGTAGCTCATGGCATAGCGTCTTCTATAAATGGCAAGAAGACTTGCATAGGCAGTGCTCATTTTATATTTGATGATGAACATGTGCCTTGTTTACCACAGGTAGCAGATATACAAAAAGAAAACTTAAATAAAGGAAACTCTCTTTTGTATTTGTCTTTAGACAATGCGCTTATGGGAATTATTGCCATTGGCGACCCTGTTCGCCCTAATGCAAGAGCGTCTATAGAGCAACTTAGAAAGTTGGGCGTAAAGAGATGCATTATGATAACAGGAGACACAGAAGGTGCTGCTTCTAAAATTGCAAAGGAAGCAGGGCTTGACGAATGGCATTCCCAAGCACTACCAGAAGATAAAGTGCGCTTCGTTCAGCAAGAACATGATGCAGGGCGCAGAGTGATTATGATTGGAGATGGAATAAATGACGCACCTGCACTTGGTGCTGCAGAGGTTGGCATTTCTATAGATGGCTGTTCTTCCATAGCAGGAGATACCGCAGATATAAATCTATCTCACGAAGGGCTTTCAAGTCTTGTAGTTGTGCGTGAATTGGGGCAGGGGCTTTTGCAAAAGATTTCTTCTAACGACCGCTTTATAATAGGTTTTAATTCTTTGCTTATATTGGGCGGAATTATTGGCATTATACCTCCAACTTTAGCGGCTGTATTGCATAATTCTGCAACAATCGGCATAAGTTTAAGTTCTATGCGTCCAATTTTAACAGCAAAAGAACGTGAATTAGTTTAAAAGTTTAGGGAGCCTCTAAAAACTTCAGTTTTTAGAGGCAACTTTGAAAATGCGATGTTGTAAGTCGCGCTATTATAGCGACTTACAAC
>CAJOPO010000543.1 GCA_905236315.1 uncultured Treponema sp. | reverse complement strand
GCAGCCCTGTTCCGGATCCGGCAGATACTCACCGGCTACGACAAGGCTGGACGCACGTCCAACGAGCAGGACGTATTCAACGAGGCTACTTAACAGTTAAGGAAACTTTATAAGAATTTATAAAAAATACTCATCCCTTTATAATCTTGATGGTATAATATGTTCATAAAGGAGTATTATTATGGATAAATATTATTCTATCAAAGAAGCATCTGAACTAATTGGAGTAACGGCGCAGACTTTACGCAACTGGGATAAAACAGGCAAATTAAAACCACACCACGTTGCAGAGTCAGGGTATAGGTATTATTCACAAGGCCAAATAAATCTTGTGACTGGCAAAAAGGTTAATTTAAAGCGTTTAACTGTTGGTTATTGTAGAGTAAGCAGTTCCAAGCAAAAAGACGATTTAGAAAGACAGATAGAGAATGTTAGAACATATCTAATCTCAAAAGGCAAACCGTTTGAAATAATAACGGATATAGGTTCTGGTATAAACTATAAGAAAAAAGGTTTGCAGGAGCTGATAAGAAAAATAACCAATGGTCAAGTAAATAAGGTTGTTGTTCTATATAAAGACAGGTTGCTCAGGTTTGGTTTTGAAATAGTTGAGTATATTGCCAGTTTGTATGACTGCGATATTGAAATAATAGATAACACAGAAAAGACAGGGCAGCAGGAGCTTGTTGAAGATTTAGTTCAGATAATTACAGTATTTTCTTGTAAACTGCAAGGCAAAAGAGCAAATAAAGCCCGTAAGATTATAAAGGAACTGATGGATGATGATAAAGTCGATAAAAGTGATGTTGCACCCAAATAACAAACAACTCACGAAGTTGTTCCAATATGCAGGCGCAGCTCGATTTGCATACAACTGGGCGTTAGCAAGAGAAATGGAAAGTCTCAGTAATGGGAATGGCTTTATTTCTGATGGCGATTTAAGAAAAGAATTCACACAGTTAAAAAAGCTTTCTGAATTTCAATGGCTTGACAGCATTTCAAATAATGTAACAAAACAAGCGATCAAGGATTTGTGCAATGCTTACAAGAGATTCTTCGATTTGAAGAAAAAATTAGGGTATAAGCCATTTTCAGCAAAATTCCTTGAACACATGAAGCGGATTGGTAAAAGTCCCACATACTATCAGAGCATTGGACATCCAAAGTTCAAAAAGAAAAAAGATGTAACAAGATACAAATTCTATCAGGATAATGTAAAAATACGTTTTACAGATACACATGTAAAAGTTGAAAAATTTTCGGAGAGTCGCAAGCGTAACAAACAAAAGTTAAATTACATAAAACTTGCAGAAAAAGGCAGGATTCCAACCAACTGCAAGCATGTTAATCCGAGAATTACGTATGACGGTATCCACTGGTGGATTTCAGTAGGAATAGAAATTGAAGACAAGGCATCTGGATATGTACCTGACACAGATGGAGTAGGAATAGATCTCGGCGTAAAAGATACCGCAGTATGCTCTGATGGAAGTATTTATAAAAATATAAATAAAACAAAAAGAATTAGGCAGATAGAAAAGAAAAAGCGCAGGTTGCAACGCTCAATATCTCGCAAATACGAGAAAAACAAGAAAGGAGAAAGTTACTGTAAAACAGGCAACATAATAAAAGCAGAAAAAACATTATTAAAACTTGAACACAGGCTAACGAACATTCGTCAAAATTACATTTCACAAACAACATCTGAAATTATAAGCAGAAAACCAATGTTTATAGCGATAGAAGATTTGAATGTAAATGGAATGATGAAAAACAAGTATTTAAGCAAAGCAGTACAGGATCAGAAGCTAAGGGAAATTAGACGGCAAATAGAATACAAGTGTGAATATAACGGCATTCCTCTTGTAATAGCAAGCAGATGGTTTTCGAGTTCCAGAATTTGCAACTGCTGTGGAAATGTAAAAAAAGATTTAAAACTTTCTGATAGGGTTTACAGATGCAAATGTGGATACGTAAAAGACAGAGATTTTAATGCTTCTCTTAATCTTAAAGATTATGGGATGAAAGAATTAAAATTAGCGGAATAAAGATACCGACACGTTAGTTGGGAATTTAAGCCTATGGAGCGTTACATCAAACGAGAGTAGCCACGGCAAAATCGGACGCAGTGAAGTAGGAATGGAACATAAAGTTTTAATGTTGTTATAAACTTTTATAAGTTTTCAGTAACGGCTTTTGGCGTAACAGTAGACAAGGCGATGGACTCCTTGAAGATTCCGCTCGATCAGCGTGACGTATATGCGGGGCTGGTGCAGGATCGATAGACAGCATTCGTGTACAACAGCGACGAATTTAGGAACAGGCTATGT
>CAJOPO010000542.1 GCA_905236315.1 uncultured Treponema sp. | reverse complement strand
CAATATAAATGCTCTATGTGAACTTTCTGTAGAGCAGTGGGAACAAGCAAAATCCGCTATAAAAGATGAACTTTTGCAAAGACGCGCAAAGCATTGTGTTTACGAAAATCAACGTGTAAAAGACGCTGTGCAAACATTAAAGAATGGCAATCTTGAAAAACTAGGCAAGCTATTAAACGAAAGTCATAAATCTTTAAAAGAGGATTATGAAGTTACAGGCATAGAACTAGACACACTTGCAGAAGAAGCGCAAAAGCAAAGTGGCTGTATTGGTGCTAGAATGACAGGGGCTGGCTTTGGAGGCTGTGCAATAGCTCTAGTACACAAAGATAATGTGGATTCTTTTATTGATAACGTACAAAAAGCATATAGCGCAAAAATAGGCTATGACGCAGGATTTTTCGCTTGTGAAAGTGGTGATGGGGTTGCTCATTATAACATCTAAATAATAAAACTTTAATAAAGGGATAACTAATATGGTAAAAAAGGTATATATAATAGGACATCGTAATCCAGACACAGATTCTGTAGTAGCAGCAACAGCGTATGCAGAGTTAAAGCATTTAATGGGCAAAGATGAATATATAGCAGCTCGCGCTGGTAAACTAGCTCCACAGACAGAATATATATTCAAACGTTTTAAGATTTCTGCTCCTGTATATATACCCGATTTACTTCCCAAAACAGAATTCTATATGGCAGAAACTTGCGAAACCGTAAGTGAAAATGTTTCTTTATGGGAAGCACTTGCAAAAATGGTAGAAAACAACGCTCCCGTTCTTGCCATAGTGGATCATGAGGGGCATTATAAAGGTCTTTTAAATTATAATGCCTTTACATTAAATTCATTTAAGATAATGAATCCTAAGAGCAATGACATTTTTACAGCTAATCTACGCCTAATAGAAAAGACACTTAATGCAACCCCCATTGTAGAGTTTTGTCCAGAAGAATATTTTAACTGCTCCATAATGGTAGGCGATGACGATGTAAGTACATTCCGTGAGCTATTAGAAGAGCATAAAAGCGAAAATGTTATTGTAATTACTGGCGACCGAGAAGATTTACAGCGTCTATGTATAGAAGAATGTGTGCGTGCGCTTATTGTTACTAAGGACTATGTAGTAAAAAAAGAACTTCATGACCTTGCACGTGCAAATAATGTTTCTATATTATCAAGTCATGATTCAACAATGACAACCGCCCTCCTTATAGAATATTCTGCTCCTGTTATTTCTATGGCAGATATGGATATAAAGCCTGTTCATGCTGATGACACAGTACAAAAGATTCGCCCCATGCTTGCCAAAAGCCCTAACCGATGTTTGCCTGTGGTAGATACAGAAAATAAGGTAATAGGCCTTATAAGCGAAAGCGACCTCTTGCAAGATCCAAATGTTCAAGTAATTCTTGTAGACCATAATGAACCAAATCAAGCGATAGAAGGTGTAGAACACTATATCATTCAAGAGATTGTAGACCATCATAGAATAAATACATTTAAGACACGCTATCCAATTATGCTTATAAATAAGCCTGTGGGTAGCACAAGCACTATAATCACAAATATGTATAGAGAAAATCGTATACCTATTCCAAAAGATATAGCCGCCCTACTCTTGTGTGGTATTCTTAGCGATACTCTTATACTAAAAAGCGCAACGACTACAGAATATGATGAGCTTACAGCAGAATATCTTAGCAATATAACAGAATTAGATATTCAGCAGTTAGGGAATGATATTATAAAGAGTGGAAGTCATATTGGAGAGAGAAGTGCTTCTGAAGTAATTCATCAAGATATGAAAGATTATACAGAAGGCAAATTTAAATACACAGTAAGTCAAATAGAAGTAGACAGCACCACAGAAATATTAGAACGCAAAAAAGAGTTCTTAGATGAGCTAGAACTTGCACGCCGTAGCGCAGGAAACTTATTTAATGCCTTACTCGTTACAGATATTACTAAATTGAGTTCCATTATGTTCCTTGCCTCTGATGAAAAGTTTGAAGTTGTAATGAATTTTCCAAAGCGCGATGACCACATATACTATATGAAAGACATTGTTTCTAGAAAAAAACAATTAATACCTCTTTTAAGCGAGTTGCTTGGAAAAGTTGACCAATAATTATTAAAGGGAGCCTCTAAAAACTTCAGTTTTTAGAGGCAACTTTGAAAATGCGATGTTGTAAGTCGCGCTATTATAGCGACTT
>CAJOPO010000541.1 GCA_905236315.1 uncultured Treponema sp. | reverse complement strand
TTGAACAATAAGGGATGCCATTCCTATTGTTATAATTTTCTTTATAATGGAAAAATCTAGTGCAAGTGAAGATTTATTAATATGAAAGTTTTTTTGAACGGAAAAGATAAAAAATACTCATTAAAAATGTTAATATCTGTCCTATTATGGTTGCAATGGCGGCACCTTTTACACCCATATTGAATACAAAAATAAAAAGAGGGTCTAATATGAGATTTGTGATTGCTCCAACTAGAGTGCAACTCATAGCATATTTTGGCGAACTATCTGCGCGAATGGAAGCGTTTAAGCCCTGCCCTATCATGTAGAAGGGTAGCCCTACACAAATAACGCTAAAGTATTGATTTGCATATTTGTAGCAAAGTTCTTCATTGGGATTTGCCCCAAAAAGTTTAAGTATTTGCGCTTTTAGTAAAATGCCCACCCCACATAATATAATAGATAGGATTATAAGGAGAGAAAAACCATTTCCCATAGCCTTATCTGCCTTGTCTTTGTTTTTTCTACCAAGTTCAAGACTAAAATTAGCCGCACTTCCGTCTCCTACAAGTAGGGCAAGTCCTAATGCAAATACAGTAAAGGGATATACAATGTTTGTGGCAGCGTTTCCAAATGCTCCTGCCTCGCTCCAACCAATAAAAATCTGGTCAACAATATTGTACAATGCTGCTACTAGCATACTAATGACACATGGTATGGAAAAATGTCTAATGAGTCTCCCTATCTTTTCTGTTCCTAAATCATAGTCTTTCATAAATACCTCATAAAATAAAAAAAAGCAGCGAAAGTACAAATCCAAACTGGACTTATGCTTTCGCTGCTCGTTAGATATAGAATAAACTTGAGAAGAAAATTGTTTCCTCATCAAATCTTTTGGTTTAAAACTTAAGTCTTATACTACCAAATTTTTATTTTTTGTGTAAGTAGAAAATTTTAAATAATTTTATTTTTGCTATTGACCAAGATTTATGAAAATGATATAGTATTTATACAAGTCGGGCCATTAGCTCAGTTGGTTAGAGCAGAGGACTCATAATCCTTTGGTCCTAAGTTCAAGTCTTAGATGGCCCAAAAGGGATTGTTGTAATTCAACAATCCCTTTTTTTATACTTAAATAACAATTTAGAAATTACCGAAAATTAAGATAATGGGGGTGTAGAAAGTTTTGGAAAATGCTGTAATATTTTAGGCATAATTTCAGTGTTTTCCTAAGAGAACACTCTAAAATCATTTGCAGAAGCATACATAGATTTTACTATGGCATCATCATATAAAATATTTTTGAGTTTATTTATAACGATTCTCATTTTTGGCTTTGCAAGTATAATTGGTTTTGTAGGAGGTTTTGATTTTTTAGAAACAAACCTTCTAAAACCTCGCCTTGTAAAGCAAATGGATTTTAGATTACAAAAGATAAGCAATCGTTATGATGAATATATAGATAATCTACTTTCTCAGTTTGCCCTTTATGCGCTTGCCCCCGATGTAGTTTCTTATATAGAGCGAGATGCCCAAGATGTTCAAATGGCGGGGCGTAATAATGCAACTGGCTTTTTATTTGAGCAAATACCTGAATTAGATGGCATTAGAATTGTAGATGCAAATGGTTTTAATCAACATTTTAGTACATATTCGCAAGATATTTTTAGTAATAAGGGAGATTTAATCTCTTATAAAAACTATCCTGATGGGGAAGACTCTGATGAACCTGCGTTTTCCTTGCTTGCTTCTAACGATGATGGCACATATTCTTCTACACCTGAACAAATAACAAAGAGGTGTAAAATCTTTTTTGATAATACAAAAAATAGAATAATCTTTTCCTTTCCATATTTTGACCGCTATGAAGCATGGCGGGGTACTCTACTTTTTTATGTTCAAGCCGCTGCTTTTGTTCATTTTATTGATTCAGAAAACTTAATTCCCTTAGGTTATACGCTTACAGTTGTGAGTAATGTAGAAAATGCTGAAAATGCTTATCGCCCCATAGTTTCTGGCTTTGTACTGGGAATGCCTCCTGTTGGTAAAGAAATCTTTTCAAAAGAAGTTGCTCGTATATGGCAGAGGAAAAGCTATTCCCTAGTTCCTTTAGTAGAATCTGTTGATAATGGCGAAACTTATATGCTTATAAGCAGCAATGTTTCTAAATATTCAATAATAGGCATTGTATATAATGAAAATTATTTTCTACTAAATAATTACGAAAAAGTTTTAATTTTAGTTTGTTTTTTTATAACGCTTTACCTTTTGGTATTTATGATTTGTGGTCTACGTTCTGATGACATAAGCATAATAAATACGCGCATAAAAAGTCTTGAATTAAATCTTTTTCGCGAATATTTAGAAAGTAAAGGGGATTTTAACAAAGAAACAATTCGCTCTAAGTTGGAATTAGGTAGGCAAGATGTAAATGCTCGTATAATAAAAAAATTAGGCAGAAGAGGGCGACGCTACGAGAGAGAAGTAAATGAACTTTTGAATATATGCTGGAGCGAATTACTTTCTGCTATGGGGGGAGGTGTCTTACTCTCTCATAAAGATAAAGTTAGCCCACCAGATGTCTCTGCAACAAGTGCAAGTGCCCCTGCTAGTGCTCTAACAGAGGCAGAAGCAATAGAAGCCGTAGAACAAAGCTCCATAGAGAAAGCCTCTACCTCCTCTAAGCTTTCTGCAAGCGAACAAGGTGAGGACGATAGTGAACTTGAAGAGTTAGAAGAGCTAGAAGAACTTGAAGATGTAGAACCTAATGAAAAAGATAATCCTGCGCCTTTGGAAGATACTGCAGAAGAAGAGGTCTTAGAGGAATTAGAAGAAGCGGAAGAAATTTAAGAATTTACTCAATCACTCTTAGCCTTAGCCGATAATAAAAACAGGGGATAAAAGGAATTATATGCAGGAGTTTGTAAAAGAAACATCTACTAATACTTATCAAATGAATGCACTTCCACGCGGACTTATGCAGCGTTCCCTATCTATATTACAAAGTTTAGGAAATCAAAATATGAACGCTTTAGAGAACAATGTTATGGAAAAAAATGCAATTATGTGCCAGGATGGTATTTTTACTATTATGCATGATATAGAAACTTCATCAGTAAAGCAGGACCCTGCATTAAAGGCTCTAATTGATTCAGTTCTAAAATAAAAAATATGATTTAGTTTTGTTACCCCCGAACGCTCTACATTCGGGGGTATTGTTTTTTAAACAAGTTCAAAATGACTAACAAGAAGCCCTGTTATCTTACTTTTCTGCTTCACGAGTTGAGATATTAAAGTTTTGAATGAGTTGTACAAACAAGTAAATCTTTTTATATGCATCCACACACATCTGCTTTAAGTTTCCCTCTGCAAAGTGGTCTAACTCTTTCCAGTTTATTATTAACTCGCTATGAGGAACCTTTACAAAATCTTCAAGAGCCATCTTTAAGTTTCTGTCATAAACAATATAATTCTTTGCAGCCTGTGTTATAAGGCGAGCGGCTTCATCATTAGCGTCCCCTAAGACTGTATTTATTATATTGCGTGCTTCTTTATCTCTATCAGAACGTGGTAAAAGGGTCTTTAGCTTTACGCCATATTCACCATTTTCTGCAAGTTTAGAGTCTAAAACAGTGATATTTTCTGATACTTCAAGCAACTGATGATAGGCTTCGCTCATTGGTTTTGCAAGTTGTTGAGTAGCCCATTCACCACGAACTAATAGAATATCAGAAATCTCCCTCATATCGCGCTTTGTAAAGTCTAGCAAAAACTGCTTTAAGTAACGCAATGGGTCGCAATATATGTAGCCGTTAAAATTCTTTCTCTCAAACATTCCGCTGCTTGATTCATTGTAATTTCTTAAAGAGTCTATAGATGTTGTTCCAAAAACTTGAACAAGAAGCCCATCTATCTTGCCTTCAGTCTGCTTTCTCTTAAGACTATCTACAACTTCCTCTGCTTGCTTTTTCACATTAGAGATGAAATCGTCCATAATGTGGAACTCTTCGCCCTTAATGTTTTCTTTATAGCCAGGATTTTTGCTTATGAGTTGTATCATCATCTCAAAAACATTTCGTTCTTTTATAACTTTTAGGCGTGATAAAACTTTTTTCCAAGCGTTTAAGGTTATGGGTTCTACGCCCTTTAGTCTTTTGAGCAACTGGAATACATCGCTCCAATCAGCTTCTAGGGGAAGTGTCCATGCTACTGCTGTAAAGTTTTTTAAGTCTTCTGAAATATATGAAGACTTTAAGGAAGGTTGAAACTTAGGCTGTAGGTTAAAATCATGTTCCTTTAATGAAGAATCAAACTTCTTTAATAGAAAATAATAATCAAAGGTACAGAAGTTGCTAAGTAAAAGCAATTTTGTATATGTGGCATCTACTGCCGTTATTCTATTACTGTCAAAACTTGCTGTAAAAGCGTTTAAGTCTTGCAATACTTTCTTTTGCAAGGCTTTTATTTCCATATCTCTAGACTGCGCTTCTATAGACTCTTCTGAAAAAGAATCCATATATTCAAGTTGTTTTTCTGTAAGGGAAAGATTTATTACTGCTTTTTTTAATGCTGTCTGATTTGAATTCTGGAACATTATTTGTGCAGGCGATATAACTTTGTATATTTCGTAAAAAAACTTAGGCAAAGAAATGTCTATTGTGTCACTTGAATACTTATAAAAATGAAACTTTGTTTTAGAGAGATTTTTTGCAATGTTTTTAAGCATCCTTTTTTTGATAGCTTCTGGGTCATTACCACCTAAAAGCGATGCTATTACATTTTGAAAGAAATTACCATTTGCCATACCCATTACTATACGCAATTCTTGAATTATAGTCAATTAAATTTACCGACTTTCAAAGACTTCAAAAAAAGTTATGTAGTAGGTATGGCATTAAGGATGTGCAACATACTTTTTGTGGCACACCCCATTTTGTAATATGTCTAAAATCTAGTTTCCAGAGCGAGCGGCTTTTACGTCTTCCATATCTGTACGAGCCATAGCTTCTTCAAAGTCTTTTGTGCCTACAAATATTTCATTTGTATAAGGATTTTTCTTCTGTTCTTTAGAGCGTTTTACTATAACAGATAGAGCGATAACATTTATGGCTATGGAAAGGACTGCTATAAGACCTTGCGTACTTGGATTTGCTGTAATGCCTGTAGCAAGAAAGTCCTTTACGCTGTTTATATGTGTCATGTCTAGGGCTGTCATATTTCCTGCGTTTTGATATAGGGAAGGAAGAACTGAAAAACGACTATAATCTTGGAACATCGGGAACACTTGTGCAAACATACACCATATTGCGAGTGTATTTGCTCTGTTTTGAATCCAGCCACCCTTGTTCCAGAATGTTGCAGCAAAGGTTGGAGCTAAAAGTAAGGCAAGACCACAGTACCAAGCATGAGTTGGTAAGTTTAGATATGTGTATTCAAAGTTCCAAACATCATAAGCTAGAATGAACCAAAAAGTCATATCTGGCCATACCATGTCTTGCTTGTTTTTAGAAGAATAAACTCCCCACCAGCCTGTCATACATAGTATATTGATAATGCCTGCAATGCCGTTTGCCCAGTTCCACCAGCCTCCGTATAGCCATACACCTTCAGAAGACTTCCACCAGCGTGTGCCTGTTTGTGCAAAGGCAAGAGAACCTTTTATGGCACTTTCAAAGTCAGAGCCTACAGCAATAAGAATGTTTATGCCTACGATTACAAATGGCCAAGCACGGAACCAATGTTTTTTGCCTATGCCCCACTTGTATTTTATCATCATAAAACCAACACAGCCTATGTCTGCCGCATATAGTTTTGCATAGTGGAACCAACTGTTCATGTGTATGTAAGTTGGGTTATTAAGTGCCCACTGCGCTCCCATAGTAGCACCTAAGGCTACTGCTATAAAGTATATTGTTAATCCTAGGGGAAGTATGATAAAGATGAATATACCCCCTGCCTTTGTGCGACGAGCAATTTCATTTGTTAGAATAAGACCGCAAAATACTAGTACCCAGCCTAACACTTGGAATACTGAAGACGCACCATAAAGTTGAAAAAACATTGTATTTTCTCCTTTTTTATATTATTTTCTTAGGGAATGTGTTTCAAAATTGTGTAAGTTTTGGAATACTTCCTAAAAAATATTTTATAACTGTTTTCTTTATTTGTAAACGAAAAATAAAAGGAGGAATTATTTATGGAAGATAAAGATTTATTGTGGCAAGAAGAGAGTAGGACGGAACTCTACAAGACTCCAGTATTCACTGTAACTAGCCGTCATAGTAGGGGACCAAAGGGAATAGAAGGCGACTACATAGTAAATGAAGCGCACGACTGGGTGATAGTTATTCCTGTCTTAAATGATGATTTTCTTATGGTAAAGCAATGGAGACATGGAGAAAAAGCCCTTAGCATAGAGTTTCCAGGTGGCGTTATTGATAATGGAGAGAGTGCAGATGTGGGGGCAAGGAGGGAATTAAAAGAAGAAACTGGGGCTACCGCTGGTAAACTTACTCTTTTAGGAAAAATGAATCCTAATCCTGCTCTTTTTGCAAATCATGTTTATGTATTTTGTGCAGAGAATTTGTCTTTTTCTGGTAAGCAAAATCTTGATTCTGATGAGTATCTTAACTATATGCAAATGCCACAGAGCGAAGTTTTTAAGATTATGGGGAGCAAAAGTTGTCCCCATGCACTTATGGCAGCCGCTCTATGCCTTTATCGCGAACAATATGGTAAGTAAATGAGATAAAACTCTAACGATTTGCATTAAATGCTTCGTAATCTGCATCTGGACTATATACACCATCTCTATATTCTCCAGATATAGAAGGAATTTCCATCTTCATACCTGGTAAAATAAGATTGGGGTTATTGCGCTGAGGTATATTGCCTTTGTTAGCCTCGTATAAGTTTTCCCATAAGAAAGGATTGTTATATACGTAAGGGCGACCTGATATATTCCAGAAGCAGTCTTTTGTTAAAGCCCAAGGTCTAACTATATAGAACTTAGGTAGTGGGGTAACTTCTCTAACATCAGCAAGGGCATCTAACACTTGCATAGCAAAGGCTTCTGCATTTTCCCATTCTTCTGCACTAAAGGCTTCTTGAGCCTGTGCATAATATTCCTGTGCTGCCTTATATGCAAGCGGAAAGTTTAATTCTGCTTGCACGGATTCTGCATAATCAAGTTTTTTCTTTGCCTTTGCTAAAGTTTCTTCTGCTTTTGCCCTAGATAGCATATTCTTTATAAAAGCGTCAGAAAGTTCTGCATTTTTTTCTGCTTCGGCAGCGTATTCCTCTGCTAAATCGTAATGACCTGCGTCTAATGCTTTTTGTGCTTTTTGTGTATATTCACGAGCAAGTTTTTGATATTTATTGTTTGTATAGCTTGCCGCAAAAAGAGAAGTTGTGCTAATAACTGCAAATGCTGCCAGTATAAGTATTTTTTTCATTATAACTCCTCCTCTGCTTCTGTTTTAGGACTTTCAGACTTTTCTTCTATCTGTTCATCTTGAACTTCACCTTGCTCGCCAATATCTTCCACTTCTGCTTGAGTTTGGTCTTCAGAAAAATCATCTTCTTCTAGTAAAGATGTATCTTCTTCCTCTATGCCTTCCACTTCTTCCTCGCCTAAGGGGGAATCTTCGTCAGCCTGTTGTGCATTTGCTTGGCTTTGTGCTACACGAGCCTTTGCTTCTTCTATGCGGCGTTGGGCTTCTGCACGAGCTACAGAAATCTCATCATATAAGGTGGTAAACTTTTCGTTTGCAGATTTATAGCTATTATATGCGGTTTCTGGGTCGGTAGCACGGCGGGTGTCTCCTGTTTTATAGTCAGAAACGGCTTTATTGTAGTCTTCCGTTCTTGAAACATAGGCTTTTACGCTGTCTGCCTGCTGCTTTGCCTTAAAGGCTTTAGAGCGTTCTTCGGATGCAAGTTTTGTAAATGCAGTATTTAAAACTTTCTTAAAGCCTGCGTCTGTTTGCTCTGCTTGCTTATAAAAATCGCTACCAGAGAGATTTCCTATATCATTAGAAGAAAGTTTATCTAGCGTTTCACTAGATGTGTCATAAGTTTTTTGGTCATAAGAAGCAAAGCCTAAAGTGTCTATGCGTTCTTTTTTTGCCTTTGCTTCTTCTAAAGTAGCAAGTGCCTTGTAGCGCATATCTAGGTCTTTTAGTTCGTCTTCAGAAAATGTATTTTCTTTTCCTTCTAAGGTTGCCTTTTTTATTTTGGCATATTCAGAATCTGCTGCGTTAAAGGCGTTTGCAAAGTCCTTATCTGCCCCTGCGTCTATAGCGGCTTTTCTAGATTCTTCTATATTATTAAGGTAGTCTTGTATATTTGCTTTTGAAGAAGTATTTGTGTCTTCTGTTGTTTCTGTGCTAGAAGAGTCGGTGTCGTTGTCATTATCAAGGTTAGAGGTATCTACAAGTGAGTTAGCCGTTGAATCATCGGGTGCAGATTTACACGCAAAGAAGAAACTTGTGCAAATCATTATGGCGGCGAATATTTTTTTTGACTTTATCATTATGCCTCCTTTTGTTTATATATAACAATAGATATGCTTAGAAAGTTAAAAAACTTTTGGACATCTTATAAATAGGATAAACTATATTTTATTTTACGGCAAGATTTTATGATAAATTAACAGGGAAATAAATTTTCAAGGGGGCATTGTAGTTTAGTTTTTGGAAGTGTTACGAAATGTATGCTATATTTTAGCAAATTATGGATTTTTCGCTGGCAACGCCTTTTGTTCAAAATGGTACTTGAAGATTTTATCATACTTTCTGTAACACTATCGAATTTTTTATAGCACTGTTTTATAACTGAGTTTTTGTGATATAATAACACTGTTTGGAAGTTTTAACTTCTGAGCTTATATGAGGAGAAAAACTATGCCTTATGCCGTTGTTGCAGAAAAACTAAAAATGATACCTGAGCAGTATCTTGATGAAGTTTCTGACTTCTTCGATTTCATTTTGTTCCGAGTCAAAGATACAGCCTCAGAAGTTCCAAGCGCAGAACTTACCGCTGCGTTGGAAGAAAGCGAGCAAATGCTCAATGACCCGAATGCAAAAAAATTTAATAGTGTCGAAGCTTTGTTCGCCGATTTGGATTCGGAGGACTAAATGGAATACACCATTGAGCGAACATCAAGATTCAAAAGGGAATATAAAGTTATCAAAAAACGCGGGTATGACATTTCGTTGCTAAAGGCTATTATTGAGAAACTTGCAAAAGGTGAGCCTCTTCCCATGCAGAACAAAGACCACCTGCTTCATTCAAATTGGAACGGATATAGGGAGTGTCATATCTTAAATGACTGGCTTCTCATTTATAAATACAAAAACGATGAACTTATTTTGTCATTGACTGCGACAGGTACACATTCAGACCTATTTAATGACTAGAAAGTATGAAAAGTAATTAGACGATAGGAGTGAGAACTTAGAATTTAGACGGTAGAACTTAGACGATAAGGTATGCTATGTTAAACGTGTCATTCTGAACACACAATGCTAGCAGGCGTTGCATTGTGGAAGAATCTATCGAATC
>CAJOPO010000540.1 GCA_905236315.1 uncultured Treponema sp. | reverse complement strand
GTAGCTGCCAGCTTTCTCTTTTCTTTCTACCTTCCATACACTTCTTTATTTTTATTTTCTTTTTATTATAATTTTTTTAATAGACTTTTGTATCCTTTTTTGATATAGTCTTTCGTATGAATAAAATAGCTCATGTTATCTTAAAGCAAAACGAAGAAGTCGAAGTACAGCAAGGTTTTCCTTATGTTTATGATAATGAAATAGATTGTATAAAATATAAAAACGATGCAGGAAAGAACTTAACTCAATCATTAAAAGAAGCAGACATTCAAAATGGTTCTGTTGTGGAAGTGTTTGCTAGAGCAGGTGCATTTTTAGGAACAGGTATTATTAATAAAGCATCTAAAATAACTATTCGTTTTATTGGTTTTGAACATGCAGATAAAATAATGCAAGATACAAAGTTATATTGGTCAAAAATCATTAATAATGCTATAAATATACGTAATCTGAATTTTTCAGTTAATGAAAGTTGTAGACTTGTTTTTGCAGAATCTGATTTTGTACCTGGTCTTATTGTAGAGCGTTATGTTTCAAAAGGGAAGGTATATCTTTTAGTACAATTTTTAGCCCTTGCTTGTGAAGTTTTTCGCGATGAAATTCTTTCTGCCCTCATATCATGTTGTAAGCCAACTGCTATTTACGAGCGAAGTGAAGGTGCCTTGCGTATAAAAGAAGGACTAGAAGAGCGATGTTCTTGGATTTTTTCAAAAGGGGAGGACGTTTTCCCAATAGTAGAAAATGATATAATTTTAGAAATAGATATTGCACATGGGCAAAAAACAGGATATTTTCTAGACCAAAAGAGAAATCGGGAATATATACGTAAATTTTGTAAGGGAAAGAGAGTTTTAGATGCTTTTTGTAATTTAGGAGCATTTGGTTTAAATGCAAAAAAAGCTGGTGCTAAAGAAGTCATTAGTGTAGATATTTCTGAGGATGCGATAAAATCTGTAGAAAGGAATATTTCACTAAATAATATGACAAATATTTCTGTAGTATGTGAAGATGTTTTTGATTTATTAAAAAAATATGAAGCAGCGAAACAAAAATTTGATGTAATTATATTAGACCCACCTGCATTTACAAAAAGTGCAAAACAGATACAAAAAGCCTATGGCGGTTATAAAGAAATAAACCTTAGAGCAATGAGACTTATTCATAAAGGCGGAATACTTATAACTTGTTCTTGTTCATATTATTTCGATTCTAATACATTTTATTCTATGATAATGCACGCAGCTCGTGATAGCCATAGGCGTGTTCAAATTCTTGAAAAACGTGGAGCCTCTCCTGACCACCCTGTACTTTTAGGATATCCTCAAAGTGAATATCTAAAATGTGCT
Source organism: uncultured Treponema sp. (assembly GCA_905236315.1). GTDB lineage: Bacteria > Spirochaetota > Spirochaetia > Treponematales > Treponemataceae > Treponema_D. The sequence goes on along the minus strand of CAJOPO010000540.1, from coordinate 2,300 downwards.
ATATGTAGAGTTATTTAATTACAAAATGCTATGAAATATAATTGTGTAATATTACTAGGCCCTACAGCAGTAGGAAAAACTAAACTAGGAGTGAAAATAGCTCATAACTATTCTTGGGATATCATTTCTGCAGACAGTAGGCAAGTTTATAGAGGACTTGATATTGGTAGTGGTAAAGATTTGTCGGAATACTTTGTAGAAGATGTAGATATTACAGGCAATCATTTTAATTATGCAGTTTCTTATCACCTTATAGATATTGTTGACCTTGATACAGAATATAATGTCTTTAAATATCAGACAGATTTTTATAGGGTCTTTAACGAACTTAATTCTAATAACAAAATGGCTTTTGTTGTAGGCGGAACAGGTATGTATGTGGACGCTATTATACGCGGTTATGACTTTGTTCCTGTAGAAGAAAATTATGCTTTAAGGCAAGAACTTGCAGAATTATCCCTAGAAGAGTTAGATAAAATAATATAGTCATTAAAGCCTAATTTACATAATAAAAGCGATTTGCTTATACGCGAAAGAGTAATCCGTGCCATAGAAATTGAAAAATTTATGCAAAGTGAAGAATGTAAACTTCTTCGTTCCTCTCTCCCTAAGAGACCTAATATAGTTCCCTTAGTTTTAGGAACAACACTTCCTAGAGAAGAAGTATATAAACGTATTGCACAGCGTTTAAAAGAACGTTTAGACAATGGTATGATAGAGGAGGTTGAACAATTACATAATAGGGGAAATAGTTGGGAACGCTTAGAAAAATTAGGCTTGGAATATAGATATGTAAGTTTCTTTTTAGAAAATAAAATAAACGATAAAGATACATTATTCGATGAACTTTATCGTTCTATATGCCATTTTGCGAAACGTCAAGAAACATGGTTTCGTGGAATGGAAAAAAAAGGCGTCGCTATAAACTGGTTACCTAGCACAACTGATATAAATACCAGATTTAACGGCGCCCTACGTATATTGGAGGACGCTAATATTATGCGTTAACAGCCATTTTTGCTTCTGGTTCATCAATTTTTGTTAGATAGCCAGTTCTTATGCAACTTTCAAAAAGTGTTTTTGAAATGTAATCTGTGGTAATGTCGCTGTATCCATCTTTATCACGAACAATGCGAACAACGTATCCGTCGTCCATTTCACGTACAATAGTCATATAATCTGTGTTTTTTCCTATACTTTTTAAAGTGTAACTTCCCATAATAAGCTCCTTTAATAGTGTTTTTAGATAAGTACCAATTAAGCGTGCTTAATCAGTGCTTATCTTCAAACTGTTCATAACTAATTGAGCTACGAGCAGTTTGCAATAATTAAGGTAAACAATGTTTCCTTAGCCTTAACGGTTAGCTTTTTTATTACGTTGCTAATTTATTTTTCGGAAATTACAAGAAATGGTTTAGTTTTTTTTCTGTTGGAGTAATTTATGATTTATTGTGATGCTCATTTTCATATTGTACAATGTATTAGCCTAGATAGTAGTATTGAAGAATCATTCAAAATGAATATAAATGATGATTTTTTTTCTTGTACCTGTGCTCATGATATAAAAGAATTGGAAGCGCAAGAAATACTTTGTAAAAACTTATCTTCATCGTTCGTTCATTTTTATGGGGCATTTGGTATGCACCCTCAATCTCCAACTATAGAAAATGCATCATTTATGGAAAAACTTTTAGAATCAAAAAGAATACAAGCAATAGGAGAAACAGGTTTTGACCTATTTACGAGCGACTTCAAAAATAATATAAAGAAGCAAGAACTTGCATGGGATATTTCTTTATCTTTAGCAAAAAAATATAATGTGCCCATAATAATTCATAATAGAAAAGCCCTTGATTTTATGTTTAGAGATATTGCTAGACTTAGAGAATTAAAAGGCATTATATTTCACTCTTTTGCTTTTGGAGAAAGAGAAGCCTTATCGCTTCTTAGACACAATATAAACGCTTTCTTTTCATTTGGAAAACAAATCCTAAATGGCAATAAAAAAAGCATTTCCTGTATAAAAATGCTACCAATGGATAGACTTCTTTTAGAAACTGATGCTCCCTTTCAAACATTAAAAGGAGAATTATACACTTTACCACAAGATATAAAAAAAGTTTATTCACAAGCTGCTTTTCTTAGAAATGTTGAAGAATCTTTTTTATCAGAAAGATTAAAACTCACATTTTTATCAATTTTTAATGAGTAAAATTAGGGAGCCTCTAAAAACTTCAGTTTTTAGAGGCAACTTTGAAAATGCGATGTTGTAAGGCGCGCTATTATAGCGACTTGCAACT
>CAJOPO010000539.1 GCA_905236315.1 uncultured Treponema sp. | reverse complement strand
TCATACCATTGAACTGTGCTTGACTTGCAATGCGGTCTACTTCAGCTACTAATTGTGAAACTTCAACCTGAATTTGCATACGATCTTCATCAGTATAAATACCGTTAGCAGATTGTACAGACAATTCGCGAATACGCTGTAAGATATCCTGAGTTTCCTGCAAATATCCTTCAGTTGTCTGAATGAAAGAAACTCCATTCTGAATATTTTTGTTAGCCTGGTTCAAACCACGAATCTGGCTACGCATCTTTTCAGATACAGCTAATCCAGAAGCGTCATCTCCTGCTCTATTAATTCTTTCTCCAGAACTTAGTTTTTCAACGTTGCTTAAAAGTGCAGCATTATTTACGCCTAATTCACGATTAGCAAACATTGAACTCATGTTGTGATTAATAACCATAATTATTGCCCTCCATGTTTCTAAAACATAAAGCATCTTGCTTTACGCCTACAGATAAGCCTGTGCGAGCAGTTTATAGTTTTTGCGCCCCTATAAACTGTTTAAAACTCATCAGCAGGAACTGTCGCTTTGCAATTATTCAAAACGACCATCCTTGCTGTCACAGACTTCATGAAGAACTTATTTTCAAAGAACTCTATCTAATAATTCATATTATATAATATGAAAAATAAAATTTCAATAATAAAATCCACGCAAATAGCTAAAATCAGTAGAAAACTTTTAATTTCCTACCGATTTTAGCGTTTTTAATTACAGTTTTACTGTAATAATGACAAAACAGTCTGTGCTTGGCTATTTGCCTGTGCAAGCATTGCTGTACCAGCTTGTGTAAGGATAGAATTCTTTGTAAATTCTACCATCTGTGAAGCCATATCTGTGTCACGAATTCTTGATTCTGAAGACTGAAGATTTTCAGCTGCAATATCAACACCTTTTACAGTGTATTCAAGACGATTCTGGTATGCACCTAAATCAGCACGCTGCTTATTAATTCTCTTTAGAGCTTCATCAAGAGTTCCAATTGCGCGGTTGGCATCTTCCGGAGTCCCCAATGTCATTATTTCTTGGCTACCATTATCGCGAATACCTAAAGCACCTGCTGTCATAGTACCAACGTATACTCTAGTTCTCTGATCCATGTTAGCACCAATATGAAGCCACATAGATGCAGTTGCACCTGTATCACTAGTATCTGCAGCAAAACGACCTGTAAGCATATTCATACCATTAAACTGGGCATGACTTGCAATACGGTCAACTTCTGCAATCAAAGCACTTACTTCAACCTGAATTTGCATACGGTCTTCATCGGTATAAATACCGTTAGAACTTTGAACTGCTAATTCACGAATACGCTGAATAATATCTGTTGTTTCCTGCAAATAACCTTCGGTTGTTTGTATAAAACTAATACCATCAGATGCATTGCGAGATGCACGATTCAAGCCTCTAATTTGGCTTCTCATTTTTTCTGATACTGCCAATCCAGAAGCATCGTCTCCTGCACGATTAATTCTTTCGCCAGATGAAAGTTTTTCCATATCCTTCTGTAGAGAAACATTTGTAACTCCAAGAGAACGATCAGCGAACATTGCGGACATATTGTGGTTGATAACCATAGTGTTTTCCTCCGTGGAAACATATTTAAAGCAGAATCCTTTCTGCCGATAATTTGTAAAAGATTACATTTGCATTACAAGGCTACATCTGCAATCTTTTACAGAAGTCCAGTACAGTTCTTCTACGAAGTTTTTGTAGTGGTACTTCGATTATCATTATCGGGGTGTACTACATAAAACTTTAACATTTTTTTAGATTTTTATTAAAAAAAATTAAAAAATGCCGATAAAACAATTTTTCATTGCTTTTGCAGCCTTTCCTCGATGACTTATACTATTTTTTTGTTGTGCAGATAGTTCTGCAACAGTACACTTATAATCAGGCAAATAAAAAATAGGGTCATAGCCAAAGCCACCATTTCCTCTTGCTTCCTTTATATCTGATATTAAAACACCTTCCATTGTTTCTTGACAAGAATATATACGCTCTTGCCCTAAGTAGAGGACTATTGAACAAACATAACAACAACTTCTAGGTCCATTTATAAATGAATTTGCCCTTTCGCTAGATATTTGTTTTAGAGTTTCATTTGTTTGATTTATAAGCATTATATTTTGTTGCTCTTGAGAAATTTTTATTCCATCATCTCTACCTTGCATAAATAATGGGCCTGCATATCTTG
>CAJOPO010000538.1 GCA_905236315.1 uncultured Treponema sp. | reverse complement strand
TTTGAAGGTTATCTTTTCCCAGATACATATTATTTTTCTGTAGATATGGATGTAAAAGATATAGTATGTATGATGGTTGATACTTTTTATAAGTATATAGATACAATACAAAACTTAAAAGACCTATCACCAAATGATTTACATAAGGCTTTATGCCTTGCTTCTGTGGTAGAAAGAGAGTACCAAATAGAAGAAGAAGCTCCTTTAATTGCAAGTGTTTTTATAAATAGACTTAACAATAATATAGGTCTTGAATCTTGTGCTACTGTAGAGTTTATAATAACAGAAATACAGGGTAAACCGCATCCAGATAGAATATTTTATGCAGATTTAGAAATTGATAATCCTTATAACACATACAAATATGCAGGTCTTCCGCCTGGTCCTATATCAAATCCTGGATTAGTTGCTTTAAATGCTGCTGCTTCTCCTGCTAAAACTGATTATTTCTATTTTGTACTAAAAGACCCCTCTGGCGGTCCTCATACTTTTAGTAAAACTCTTTCTGAACACAACAAGGCTTCTAGGCAACTTTATACAAAGCGTATAAAAGGGAAATAATGAATAACTTTATAACCCAAGAATCTATAGATGAAGTAGCATTAAAAACAGATATTATAGATTTAATTTCAGAGTATGTGCCTTTAACGCAAAGGGGGTATGATTGGTGGGGCTGTTGTCCTTTTCATAATGAAAAGACACCTTCATTTAAAGTATCTCCTGATAAAAAGTTTTATTATTGCTTTGGTTGCCATGCAAAAGGTTCTGCTATTAACTTTGTAATGGAAATGGAAAAACTTTCTTATCCAGAAAGTATTGAATTTCTTGCAAAAAAGTATGGTGTGCAATTAGAGTATAAAGAAAATATCGATGGGGCTAAAAGGGATGATAACACAAAGTTAAAAGAAGAATATATAGATTTATATGGAAGAGTTTCTATAAGTTTTCATTATATGTTAATGGAAACAGAAGCAGGAAAGTTTGCCCTTGACTATATAATGAAAAGGGGGATTACAAAAGATACTTTAGAAAGATTTAGATTAGGATATGCACCTGCTGATAGAACTTGGCTAAAAAAATTCTTATTAAAGAAAAATTATAGTAATGATTTTTTAAAAAATTCAGGATTATTTAGTAAAAACTATCCTGATATAGCGTTTTTTTCTGATAGATTAATGTTTCCTATTTTTGATAGGCGCGGAAATGTTGTTGCCTTTGGTGGACGTTTTTTGAGGGGAAATAGCGAAAAGTCACCTAAATATTTAAATTCTGGAGATTTAATACAATATAAAAAGGGAAGCACATTATATGCTTTTAATTTTGCAAAAAACTCTATAAGAGAAAAAAAAACTGTTATATTTTGTGAAGGTTATATGGATTGCATTGCATATCATCAATGTGGGTTAACTTATGCAGTGGCACCATTGGGAACTGCTCTTACAGAAGAACAAATAGGCCTTGTAAAACCCTTTGTTAATGAGATACTTCTTTCTTTTGATAGTGATGGTGCAGGTCAGAATGCTACTAAAAGAGCTATCATAATGTGTAGACAACAAAACATAACTGTGAGGGTCATTCAACTAAAGGGGGGCAAAGACCCTGCAGAAATTATGTTAAATTTTGGAAGAAAAACCTTGACAGATGAAGTAAATGGTGCTATATTAGATAGCAATTATCTGTTATCTAAACTGTTAGAGGTCTATCCTAAAAATAGTCCAGAAGGAAAAGCTAAAGCTTCTTTAGATTTTTTTTCATATATAGATGCTTTACAGTCTGATGTACAGAAAGACGCATGTCTTGAACAATTAGGCAGGACATACGGCATAGATCAGGAGGCCATTAAAAAAGATTATAATAATAGAGGAAGGCTTTCTAAACGTATTGCAAAAAAAGAAAATATAGCGCAGGGTAACGCTGAAACACTTGAAAATATAAAGTTGACAGCTGAACTGCGTGCTGTTCTAACAGCAATAACTGATAATGCCGGGCTTTTTCAACAAATGCGTGCGGAAATATCTTCTGATGATCTTGATGACCCCCTAGCAAAAAAAATATTCACCATAATGGAGGAATGTTTTAAAAACGAAACCTTTTCTGTAGGAACCATACTAAATAGGTGTGATGACCCAAATATAAAAGATTTAATTATTCAATCAGTACAAGAATATTCAGAACATGCTGAAAAATCTGTATTGGATAGTATAAATCTTATAAAGCGTAATTCACTAGAAAGAAAAAGACTGAATTTATTAAATGAAATACAGTCTTTGCAAGATAGTGTGCTTACAGAAGATAGGGAAAAGTTGAAAGACATACTTTCACAGAAAGTGGATATTGATAAACAAATTGCTTTGTTAAAAGGATAGTAAATGGCAAAAAGGTCATCCTCCGTAACAATAGCTGCGGACGCAGACGGCAAAGAAACCGTAACAAAATCAATACATTCAAAAATAAAATCTAAAAAATTAGAATTTGCTAACGAAGACAAAAAGACAAAGAGGAAAGAGTCTGCTGTTAGTAAAGATAATAACGATGACAATATTGAGGAAGATGAAGATGAGGGAGTAGAACCTTCTGTAAAGAAACTTCTAGAATATGCTCGCGCAAAGCAAGTAGTTTCTTGGGATGAAATTACAGAAATCCTTACTATAGAGTTTGTTAATTCGCCTCGTATGGAAAAAGTCCTTCAATTATTGAATAATAATAATATTCAAGTTATGGAGATGATTGATGAGGACGATGTTGATGAAGATTTAGAAGATGATAATGACGAAGAAATAAGCGAAGAGCAAAAGCTAGATGATGCAAAGCACAAACTCGTTACTAATGGGGATAAAGATTCTAATATAGATGACCCTATACGTCTTTATTTAAGAGAAATAGGCAAAGAAAATCTTTTGACTGCAGAGCAAGAGGTTTTACTTTCAAAGAGAATGGAAGATGGTCAGAATATTATTAAGGATGTTATAAAAAATTCTGGTATGATGATTCCTGAATTTTATTCTGTTTCTCAAAAGGCCTTTACTAAAATAGATTTACATGAACCTGGCAAGGCGCGTAAAGAAATAAATGAGGAGATGGCTGAAAAACGTCGTTTAAGAAGTTGTTATAGTCCTATATTGAAACCTTTAAAAGAGGATATGAAGCAATATATGGCATTAAAAAAACAACTTAATGAAAATGAACAGAGTATGAGCATTTTTCAAGACCCTCAGTTATTGGAATTAAGAGAGCGTATTGCCCCTGAACTAAAAAAAATAGATATACAAACAGAAGAAATAGAACGCTTTAGCGCAAAGTTTATAGATGCCACTTCTAAAATTGATGATTATCACCGAAAGCAAGAAAAACGTATGAAAGAATTACGTATTTCAGACCCAGCAGGTTTACGTTCTATTGGAAGACGTTTAGCGACTCATTCAGAAAGTTTAAAATTAGAAGAAGACCTTTCTATGAGTGCAGATGAGATTCGTGAAGTTTATACTCAAATACAAAAAATAGATAGAAAACTACGTAGATTAGAGTATGAATTTGAAAATAGTGTTGATGAAATACTAGATAAGACAAAAGAAATAGAACGCGGAAAACTTATGATGGAGCAGGCTAAAAATAGGCTTATAAATGCTAACTTGCGTCTAGTCGTTTCTATTGCAAAAAAATATACTAATCGTGGTTTACAACTTTTTGACCTTATTCAAGAAGGAAATATAGGATTAATAAAAGCTGTAGAGAAATTTGAATATAGAAAGGGATATAAGTTTTCTACATACGCAACTTGGTGGATTCGTCAAGCTATTACTCGTTCTATTTCTGACCAGGCGCGTACAATACGTGTACCTGTTCATATGATAGAACAAATTAATAAGGTTGTAAGAGAAAGTCGCCAACTTGTTCAAAAGTTAGGTCGTGAACCTACTGATGAGGAAATTGCTCAACAACTTTCTTGGCCTTTAAGTAGGGTAAAAACTGTAAAAAATGTCGCTAGGGAACCTATTTCTTTAGAAACACCAATTGGAGAAGAAGAAGATAGTTCTTTAGGAGACTTCATAGAAGATAAGGAAGTTGAAAATCCTGCAATTCAGACTTCTTATAAATTGCTTCAAGAGCAGTTACGTTCTGTGTTAAATACTTTACCACCTAGAGAACAAGAAGTCTTAAAAATGCGTTTTGGTTTAGATGACGGTTATTCTCTTACACTAGAAGAAGTGGGCTTGTATTTTAATGTTACTAGAGAGCGTATACGACAAATAGAAGCTAAGGCTCTTAGACGATTAAGACATCCAAGAAGAGCTTCTGGATTGAGGGATTATATAGATACATAATTTGTAAATCTATTTCTTTTGTATTTCTCTTACTAGACATAAGTAATAAAATACTATATAGTTTTATAATAGAAATTGACCGCCTTTATGGCAATGAGGGGTTTTTTGACTATGCAAATGTCAGAAGTTCTTGATAAATTAAAAGAGTTACAGTCAGTTCTTGCTGAAAAATATACAATCGAAGACAAAGTAAATGATTTACCTAAGTCCTTAGATGGTCGTATA
>CAJOPO010000537.1 GCA_905236315.1 uncultured Treponema sp. | reverse complement strand
TTGTAAGTCGCGCTATTATAGCGACTTACAACTCGCAGGAACCTCGAAAAACTTTCTGAAAGGGAGTTTTTCGAGGTTCCCTTAAGTGCTATTAGTGCTTTCCTAACTTATTAAAATTTCTTGCATTTATGGAGGTTTAATATGAAAAAATATGATGTTGTTGCTTTGGGAGAAATACTTATAGATTTTACTTTTGCAGGTAAAAATACAGATGGAAAAAATATCTATGAGGAAAATCCAGGTGGTGCTCCTGCAAATTGTGTTTCCGCAGTTGCAAAATTAGGAGGCAAGGGAGCCTTTATTGGAATGACAGGTCGAGATTCTTTTGGCGAAGATGTTCGTAATGTCTTAAAAGCAATAAATGTAGATACAAGTGGTATGCGTTATACAGATAGCCAGCATACAACGCTTGCCTTTGTTAGTTTAAATGCAAAAGGTGAGAGAAGTTTTAGTTTTTGTAGAAATCCTGGTGCTGATACACAACTTACACCTTCTGATTTAGATATAGATATGTTACAGAATACATGTTTTTTGCATATAGGTTCCTTATCGCTCACTGACGAGCCTGCAAAAAGTGCTACATTGGCTGCTATAGATATTGCAAAAAAGGCAGGTAGCCTTATTTCTTATGACCCAAATTATAGAGCAAACCTTTGGCACGGAAGAGAAGATGCTATCCCACTTATGAAAAGTTTACTACCTCTAGCAGATAGCGTAAAAGTGTCTGATGAAGAACTTGCCTTGCTTTTTGGTAAAGATATTTCTTATCAAGATGGTGTTCAAGAAATATTGGCTTTAGGACCATCTTTGGTTCTTGTTACATTAGGCTCTAAAGGTGTTTACTATGCCGCATGCCCAAAAGATGGAAAATCACCTGCTTGTTCAGGAATACTTGGAGTTCCAGATGTAAAAGTTGTAGATACTACAGGGGCGGGTGATAGTTTTAACGGAGGCTTATTATATCGCCTAACTCGTAGGGAAGCACCTTTATCCTTTACAAAGGAGCAAATCGAAAAAGATATTTCTTTTGCAAATGCGGTAGCGTCCTTGTGTGTTACAAAAAGGGGTGCTATACCAGCTCTTCCAACTTTGGAAGAAACAGAAGCCTTTGTTGAAAAGTTTTCTATGTAATTTTTTAGTAATTTTCTTAACAGCTATCTTTTCCTCTTGGGATAGCTGTTTTTTTTAAGAAAAGTATTTGTGTTCAAAATCTTTTACAGACATAGGGCGAGCAAAATAAAAACCTTGAAAATTATTGCAACCTAAGTTTTTTAGATTTTGCACTTGCTTTTCTGTTTCAACACCTTCTGTAATTACACCCATACCTAAATCTTTAGTCATATTTATAATAGAACCTAGTATCACTTGGCTACGCTCTTTGTTTTCCGTTTCTCGTAAAAACTCCATATCTATCTTTAACACATCAACGTCTATATTTTTGAGCATACTAAGAGATGAATAACCTTTACCAAAATCATCTATTTCTATCATAAAACCATATTGATGTAAAGCTTGTGTTATAGCTAAAAGTTTTTCTACATCTGATATAAATGCGGTTTCTGTTATCTCTAATCTAAGTTTTTTAGGAGAAATATTATATTTTTCTATTAAGGAAGTAATAGTTTTATAAACATCAAGATAATAAAAGTCCTTACCTGATATATTAATAGAAAGATACAGATAATCTTTTGCAGTTCCTTCCCAGCGTTTTAGAAGACGCACAGCTTCTTCCCATACATAGCGGTCTAAGTGGGAGATAAGGCCTGTCTTTTCAAGAATCCCAATAAACTCGCCTGGTAATACTAATCCTTTTTGTGGATGAAGCCATCTAACTAATACTTCTGCCCCCATAAGACCTTCTTCAGAAGATATTTGGGGTTGTAAATAAATTTGATATTGCTGTTCTGCTATAGTTGATTCAAAGTTACTGATTATATTTTGTTCATGCAACTTTTGCTGCAAAAGTTCTTCTGTATAATAGGCTATAAAACATTGGCTGTCGCCTTTTGTTGTTCGTAATGCTATCTTTGTCCTGTCTGCCATAACAGAAATTGAAAGAGATTTGTCTTGAATTTCATAAATGCCAAAGCGAACTTGCAAAGTAAATGCACTATGCCCTATAAAACTTTTGCATTGCTTTACAGCATTTCTTAGGGCTTCTTCATTTAAGTGTGATTTTTCTATACAAATAATAAAGTTATCCGCTGCTATACGCGCTAAAATATCATTATCAGAGCAAAGACTTTGAAATACTTGTGAAACCTTTAAGAGTATTTCATTTCCGCGTATTTGCCCAAATAATTCATTTATAAACTTAAAATCATCAATATCTGTATAAATAATGCAATAATCTTTTTCTTTATTTTCTTGCAATAGGACTCTAGTTTTGCGTAAAAACTCATCCATATTGTAAAGCCCCGTAAGTAAGTCTCTAGTTTCTAGCGCAATATCATCTTTATTATTCTGTGTCTCTTCATCTTCTGCTTTTATATCCCCTGCTTTATTTTTTTTATCCACAGAAATCATTTCTACAATGCAAGAATATGGAGTACCATCATCTAGTAATAAAGTGGCAGGAACAGAAATTATTGTATATACAGCCCCTCTGAATATTTCTTTTTTTTCTTGTAAGGTACCTGTTATATGTGCCCTATAGCTTGAACAATTATGGCACCTCTTTGTTCTGTTCCAAACAGAATAGCAAGTATTGCCGTATGAAATGCTTCCATCATTTTCTAAACTCATAACCCTACATTCACTAGCATTTACTAGACGAACTGCGTCATATATAGAACTCATATTGTTCATAAAAGTCTTCATATCTTTAATGGAATATTCTATACGTTTCATGGCACTTCCTTAACAAACAAGGCAGAAATTGTTTAAACAGCACATAGATATATTATACCAAGATAGGTAATAAAAAGGAAGTAATAAACTAGAAAATAGATAAAAATATTAATTAAGTCTTTTATAAGTGTTTTTTTTTCGTTATAATTTACTTATGAACCAAGAAAAGCATATTGAACGTCTTGATAAAATATTAGTGAATAGTGGCTTTGGAAGTAGAAAAGATGTGCGGCGCATTTTGCGTTCTGGTTCTGTAGCTATTAACGGAAACGTTGTATATAATTTTGATGAACATGTGGATATAGACTCATCTTCTATAACAGTTGATGGTAAAATATTGCAAATAGATTGGCATTGCTATCTTATGCTAAATAAACCTAAAGGCTATGTGTGTTCTTCTAAAAGTGGAATATATCCTACAGTATGGGATTTACTAAATGAAGAAGATTATCATAAATATTTAGGAGGAGAACTTTCTTGTGTGGGTAGACTAGATTTAGATACCGAAGGGCTATTGTTTTTAACTACAGACGGTACTCTAAACCACAAACTCACTTCTCCTAAATATAGGGTGCCAAAGACTTACTTTGTTCAGTTAGAAAAAACTGTTTCTGTAAGTGAGCAAAATCGTTATACGCAGGAATTAAAGAATGGTATTTTTATCCCATCAGACGGAAAAGAAGAAGCTGTAGATTGTTTGCCCGCTGATTGTGTATGGAAAGATTTTAAAGAAGCAAGGGAATGTGAATTAACGGTTTATGAAGGAAAATTTCACGAAGTTAAACGTATGTTTTTAGCTTTAGGAAATAGCGTTATTTATTTAAAACGCATTTCTATGGGTGGTGTAAGCCTTGACCAAAGTTTACAAGCAGGGCAGACAAGGAAACTCACAAATAGTGAACTTAGTATATTAATGAATTATTAAATTTGTTTAGCTTTAACTTAGGGTATAACTTTTGGAGGATGATATGACAGATATACAAATAGCACAATCTTGCAAAATGGAAGACATTTCTGCAATAGCTTCAAAAATTGGACTATCTCAACAAGATATAGACTGTTATGGTTCTACAAAAGCTAAATTAACCTTTAGTGCCTTAAAGCGTTTACAAGAAAAAGCTTATGCAAGTTCAAATAAAGCCAAACTAATTCTTGTTACTGCAATGACTCCTACTAGCGCAGGGGAAGGAAAGTCAACTGTAACTATTGCCTTAGGTGATGCCCTAAGAAAGAATGGTAAAAATGCAGTTATTGCCCTTAGAGAGCCTTCTTTAGGTCCTTGCTTTGGAGTAAAGGGGGGAGCTTGTGGTGGAGGCTATGCACAAGTTGTTCCTATGGAAGATATAAATTTGCATTTTACTGGTGACATTCACGCTATAACTGCTGCTTGTAATCTTATGGCAGCCCTAATAGATAATGACATTCAGCAAGGAAATGAATTAAACATAGACCCCCGCACAATTACATGGAAAAGATGTGTAGACTTAAATGACCGTGCTTTGCGTAATATTATTACAGGGCTTGGAACTAGGATAGATGGCATTCCTAGAGAAGGACACTTTCAAATAACTGTGGCAAGTGAGATTATGGCCATAATATGTCTTTCTAGGTCTATAAGCGAGCTAAAAGAAAGGATTAACAGTATAATAATAGCTCAAGATTATAATAAGCAAGATGTTTCTTTTGGACAGTTAAATTGCACTGGTGCTATAGTGGCTTTGCTAAAAGATGCCTTGCGTCCTAATCTTGTTCAAACCCTTGAACATACACCTGCTTTTATACACGGAGGGCCTTTTGCTAATATAGCGCATGGTTGTAATAGCTTAAATGCAACCCTCTGTGCTTTAGCTTGTGGTGATTATGTTGTTACAGAGGCAGGCTTTGCTGCAGACTTAGGAGCCGAAAAGTTTTTTGATATAAAGTGCAGAGTAGGGGGCTTAACACCTTCTGCTGTAGTAATTGTTGCTACTGTTCGCGCTCTCAAAATGCACGGCGGCGTATTAAAAGCAGAACTCGATAAAGAAAATCTAGAGGCAATATCTAAAGGATTTTCTAATCTAAAAGCCCATATTGATAATATGACTTTGTTTGGTGTTAATGTTGTTGTTGCTCTTAATAGATTTTTAAAAGATACAGAAGCCGAATTGCAAACTGTTTCTTCCTTATGTAAAGAAGTTGGTGTTGAATGTGTTTTGTGTGAAGGTTGGGCAAAGGGAGGAAACGGTGCTATAGAGTTAGCAAAAACTGTAGAAACACTTTCTTCTCTTTCGTCTTCTTTTAAGCCTCTTTATGAAGATAATATGACCTTGCAAGATAAAATAAAGACCATTGCTACAAAAATATATGGAGCAAGGGATATTATAATAGAAGAAAAGGCATTATCAAAGTTGAATAAATATCAGTCTTTAGGCTGGGGCAAGTTACCTGTTTGCATTGCAAAAACTCAAAACTCTATAAGCCATGACAAAAAATTATTAGGTGCACCTTCTAATTATATATTCCCTGTAAGAGATGTTCAGCTATATAGCGGAGCGGGCTTTATAGTGGTTTTTGCAGGCGATATCGTTGATATGCCAGGTTTACCAAAGATGCCTTCTGCACTTTCTATTGATGTAGATGATAATGGTGTTATTTCTGGACTTTTTTAATTCCATGCAAGACGCACACTAGCTTGAAAGCCTATTATATTAGAAATAAACGTATAGCTAAAGCCTGCTGTAATATCTACTATAAGTAGGTCAATTCCAAATCCTGCAAATACTTGTGGACGTATGTAGTCCATAAGATTTGCTTGGGAGCCTATTTCTATTTTTTTTGGCATTAATTTTGCCAAAAGTTTGCTATTACTGTCATCTCCTAATAGACTTGTCCAATCTGGCGCAACGTATATTCCTGTACTTCCAAATGATGTTACAACTCTAGCTCCAAAATATGGTACCAAGAATAATATTTTACAAGAAGCCTGGGCACCTAAGGCAATGGTTCCCACATTTATATTTGCACCTAGTTCTAAGCTGTCTGTTTTATAAGTAAAGCCCATGCTAGTATAGTAAAAGCCTCCTGTTACAGAAAGCCTTGAATTAAGCGGTCCATTTTTTAGCAGTGCATAGCGAATATCTGCTCCAAAGACAAAATAATCAAGGGCTATGCCTTCTACTATGGAACTAATAGCGTCTATTTTGCTTGTATCTACTTTCATAAGGCTTAAACCAAAATCAAAAGGCAATATAATGCCACCCATACGAAAATCTGCTGTAATAGACGGAAAAGGAAGCGTTGAAACTGGTAACTCTGTGTCAAAACTTTCTGCCATACTAGCTAAACTTGATAAATCAACAAGTCCAATCCCTGCATTTATGCCAAAGCCTAAATGGAAACCAGGAAAAAGTTGCCCTATATAAGCCTGAGCCCATTGATTTTGACTAGTCGCACTTCCTTGTAGAGCGTCTATTAAGGAGCTTGCAAAGCCTTCTGCCCCATTAGTTCCAAATGAACTAGAACTTGTGGGGTCGCTTAATAATTGCGTTATCTGTTTTACTTCATCACTATTTTCATAATCTGTAATGTATTTTTGAACATCTTCTGTTACATCGGTGGATTTTACATCGTTTTCTGTAATGGCTTCCTGTATTTCTTCTGTGTAATCTTCTATTATACTTATAACATCTGGATTTGTTATTTCAAAGGAAATAGGCTGACCATCCGAACCTATGAATGTAAAAGTTTCTGCTATGAGATATGAAGAGAATAAGATAAAAAAGATAATGGTGAGCGTTATTCTTTTAATCATAATGAACTATAGTAAAGTTATGGTCTAACTATATTATCGTAAAAAAAAGCGGGAACTTGTGTAAAAGTTTCCCGCCCTTTATATAGAAAGTTTTGGAGGTGTTACAAAATGTATGCTATGTTAACCGTGTCATTCTGAACACACAATGCTAGCAGGCGTTGCATTGTGGAAGAATCT
>CAJOPO010000536.1 GCA_905236315.1 uncultured Treponema sp. | reverse complement strand
AGATTCTTCCACAATGCAACGCCTGCTAGCATTGTGTGTTCAGAATGACACGGTTAACATAGCATACATTTTGTAACACCTCCAAAAGATAATAGCTTTTACACATTAAGGTAGTACCTCTACATACGAAAGGTTATACCTTTACACAATAAAGATATAACCTTTCTACAGTAAACGTTATACTTTTTTTAAGAGTATTTAATTTTTCATTTGTATTTTTATAATATAGGTGTTATAATAAAATTAAAAAGTATGTCTTATAATAAAAATGTTATTCAATTTAAAGATTTCTCATTAAAAGAAGATAATCCTAATATAAATACGGATAGTTTAACAGGCTTAGTAAGTATGATGGCTTTTCGTAATACATTGCAGGGATTTTTAGACAATAATCAGTCCCTTACAGGAAAAGCCATTATCTATTTTAATATAGATAACTTTAAATCATTTAATGAAAAATATGGCTATGAAGAAGGAGATACTTTTCTCTTACTAACTGCAAATGTAATAAAAGAAATATTTTACGAAGATATAATTGCTCGTTTTGCAGAAGACCATTTTGTTATACTATGTGAAGCAGATAAAGCACTTATAAAAATAACTAGTACCCAAATAAAAGTAAAAATGCTTCCAAAAGGGCAAAACATAGAATTAAAAGCAGGTATATATGTTATTTCTTCTGAAGATAAAAATGTTAGCTTAATGTATGACAGGGCACGTCTTGCCTGCAACAGCATAAAAAAACGTTATGATGTAGATTATCAATACTATAATCTAGCACTAAGTAATAAAATCTCTAAGCAAAAGTATATTATTGACCATATAGAAGAAGCTATCTCTAATGGAAACATAAAGGTGCATTATCAACCCATTATAAGAGTTCTCTCTGGCAAAATATGTGGAGTAGAAGCACTATCAAGGTGGCAAGATTCAGAGTATGGCTTTATTACTCCAGATGAATTTATAAGCGTGCTTGAAGAATGTCATCTAATTCAAAAATTAGATATCTATATAGTAGAAAAAGTTTGTGAAGATTTTAGCTTTTTACAAAGAAACAAACTGGCCTTTGTGCCACCTTCGATTAATCTCTCACGAATAGATTTTCAAGTATGTGACATTTTCTCTATAGTTGATGATATTGTTTCTCGCTACAAAATAGATAAAGATTTATTTCATATAGAAATTACAGAAAGTGCTGTAACAAATAATCAACAAACCTTACAAACTGGAATACAAAAGTTTAAAAACGCAGGCTATCAGATTTGGATGGACGATTTTGGTTCTGGATATTCTTCCCTTAATACATTAAAGGATTATGACTTTGATGTATTAAAAATTGATATGAAGTTTCTAAGTAGCTTTAGCACAAATCCTAAATCCTCCATTGTTATTTCCTCTATTGTTGACCTTGCAAAAAAACTAGGTATTCAAACACTAATAGAAGGTGTAGAAACAAAAGAAGAATTACAATTCCTAAAAAAAATAGGCTGTGAAAAAGCACAAGGATATTTATTTAGTAAGCCATTAAACTTTGAGGATTACTGTAACTTCCCTCTTGCAAGAGAAAATATAGAAGATATTCCATTCTTTAATGCCATAGGAAAGACTAATCTATTAAGTCAAAATCCTTTAAATATACAATCAAGCCTTACAGACAAAGTTTCCAAAACAGAACTACCTGGCGTTCCAGTTTCTATAATAGAGTTTAAAAAAGGCAAATTTAGCTTTTTAGCTGTTACAGATAGCTATGCTTTAGTATTACAAAGTCTAGGATTAAGCGTAGAAGATGCTATAGAAGTAATGAATAAACGTGGTTCTGATATGCACGGCAAATGGCTTGTACTTATTGCAAAGTGTACTAAGAGTAAAAATAGAGAAGCCATTGATTTTATAAATAATGGGCATCACTGTAGCATACAAGTAAGACTACTGGCAGCAAGCAATGCCTCTTCAAGAGCATTTGCAGTAATTTTACAAAACTTATCCCAGTTTGTAACTTCTTACCGAAGTAGCAGTGCGGATTTTATGAGTCATGTCATTTTTTCTCACTATAATCGTATAGATTTAATAAATGAGGATGGCAACTTAATAGAAACTTTATATCAAACATCTTCTCAATATGATAATTCAGCAAGGTATGGCTATGTAAGAGAAAATCTTGAGCAGTACGCGCTTCAAGTAGTTCATCCTGATGACAGAGAGCGTTTTTTGGACTTTTATAATTTTGATATTATATGGAAAGAATTAAAAAAGAAACCTCGTATCTCAACATTTTTCCGTGTAAGGTCGCATAATAAAGATTATGTCTGGCAGTTATACTCTCTAATTCCTTCTATACTAAATAATAAAAAAGTGCTCCTTTCTTGCTCAAGAGATGTGGATATGAAGCAAATAGAAGATTTTATGAAATCACAAAATAAATTATAATCTTTAGAAATGTTAGAAATACGGAAATCAGTTTTACAGGGTACTCTCCTAAAAAACAGCGAAAAGGAACCTAGCGGATTGAATCCTAAGGATTACAAAAACACTCTGTTCGTGCTGCCTGAGTAAGCGGCAAACGTAAATAATTACAACACACACATTCGTAGCAAGCGTGCGAATGTGGCGTGTAGAGGGCTAGCCCTCGATTTTGT
>CAJOPO010000535.1 GCA_905236315.1 uncultured Treponema sp. | reverse complement strand
GTTTTGGTACTTTTGAACCTAGATTAAGAAAGGGTAGAGAAAAGGCTCATAACCCTAAAACAGGAGAGCAACTTACTGTAGCTCCTCATTATGTTGCTGTGTTTAGAGCAGGTCAAGATTTAAAAAAAGCCCTGTGGTCGCTTCCTATAAACGATGTAAAAGAAAATAGCTAATTTACTTTGTCTTTTGCTTATATATTATTTCAAATATTAATATCTTCTTTTTTATTTGTTTTATCTCATCCCTCTTACTTTTGTGAAAGTGGTATTTCTTGTTTAGGATTTTTTGTCCTTTTCCCTATTTTTAACGTTATAAAGTATTTAAAAATAAATAGTGCATGGCTATGGGGATTTTTATATGGGTTCATTTGCTATGCAGGCCTTTGTTTTTGGTTATGCTCTTACAGTTTAATTGCATTTATTTTTGTGTTAATTGCTTGTGGCCTATATATGGCTATTCTTTTTGAAATATTTTATTTCATAAATAAATTGTTTAGGTTTAATTCTTTTTATGTAATGGCTTTAGTGTGGTGTATATATGAATACGCAAAAACAAAGGGATTTTTAGGCTTTCCTTATGGTGTTTTAGGTTACACTCAGTGGAATGTAGACGTTTTTTTATGCTTGGCAGGTGTAGGTGGTGTGTGGTATGCCTCCTTATTTTGTGCCTTGTTTTCTGCAACTCTTTCTAGTTTTGTAAATTATCCTAATAAAAAATCCTTGCAACAAGACTTTATTTTTGTGCCTTTGATGATTTGCGTTATTTTGTTTTTTTCTTATTCATTATTTAAAGGATTTTCTATTAGGAAAAACAACGATAAGGACGGAGGAACGAATATTTATGTTGTTGCAGTGCAAAATAATACTGATTCTAATAAATATGATTTTGCATCTTATAAAGATGATATAAAAAATTTAATGACTTTAACGCAAAAAGCCTTTATGCAACATAAAAATATTGATTTTGTAGTATGGCCAGAAACTGCTGTAGTTCCCTTTATTGTTTTAAATTATTTTCAACCTATAGATAAAAGCAGAAAAGATTTGATTTACTCTTTACTTGATTTTTTGGAACAATATGATTCTTGCTTTGTCATTGGAAACCCACATAGAATAATTGATGATGAAAATAATTTTTATGATTATAATTCTAGCCTTGTTTTTTATAAAGATAATATTTTTCCTCCTGTGCCAAATATATATTCAAAAATACACTTAGTTCCGTTTACAGAATATTTTCCTTATAAAAATATATTTCCACATTTATATAAAAAATTAGAATCTAAAAGTGATTCTTTATGGGAAAGGGGAAATAATTTTAAGGTATTTAAGTATAATATGTCTAATGAAAGAAAAATAAGTTTTTCTACACCTATTTGTTTTGAAGATAGTTTTGATTTTTTATGCAGAAAGTTTGTTCAAAAAGGAGCTATGTGTTTTTTTAATTTAAGCAATGATTCATGGTCTAAAAGTCGTACCGCTCAAATGCAACATCTTTCTATGGCAGTGTTTCGTTCTGCAGAGAATTACGTTCCCACTATTCGTAGCACTGCAAGTGGCGTTACTTGTTATATAAATGCAAAGGGGCATATTGTAAATGTTTTGCCACAGTTTGAGCAGGGCTTTTTATATCAAAAAGTATTTATATCAGAGAGGGCGGGAAAAACTTTTTATAGTAATTTTGGAAATTGGCTACCTGTCTTACAGATTATTATTTTGCTCATAATATTAATGATAAAACTAGTTGAAATAAATGATATAAATGGGGTAAAATACCTATTATGGCAAATGAAACACTAAATGAAACTGTCTTTGGTTTAGAAACAGAGTTCGATGGCACTTTATCTTTTACAGATAATCTTGTTATTACTGGAAAATTTAAAGGAACCATAGATTCTACAGGTCTTTTAGAAATAGATAAAACTGCTGTATGTGAAGTTGACAAAATGTCTGCAAAGGTAATTACAGTTTATGGTAGAGTTAAAGGAAATTTAGAGGCCTCTGAATGTGTAGAACTATGCAGAGGAAGTAAGGTAATAGGTAATATAACAACTGCAGCATTACGTATTTCTGATAATGTAGAATTTGAAGGTGAAGTTTCTATGATTGATTCAATGCCTAATGAGGATTTATTTTCTGTTGTTTCTACAGAATACAAGGATGCTTTTATAATAAAAGGAGGCGAGGAGAGATAGTAGAAACAATCTCAAAAGTTTGATTAGACTTTTAGAGTGATTTCAATAATATTTCTTTGTTAAATATTTATTTTTTAATTGACAAGGATATATTTTATGTATTATAGTATGATTGTAACCCTCGTTAATCTTATAAATAATCTATATAGAAATATAATTTGGACGTGTTATGAAATGTATGCTATGTTAAACGTGTCATTCTGAACACACAATGCTAGCAGGCGTTGCATTGTGGAAGAATCT
>CAJOPO010000534.1 GCA_905236315.1 uncultured Treponema sp. | reverse complement strand
TTGTAAGTCGCGCTATTATAGCGACTTACAACTCGCAGGAACCTCGAAAAACTTTCTGAAAGGGAGTTTTTCGAGGTTCCCTTAAGAGATTATCTAAAAACGTAATACCTTTTGACCTAAAAGGTACTACGTTTAAGGTGTAAAGGTACTACATTTTGAGTGCGAAGGTACTACCTTTTGACTGTAAAGGTAGTACCTTTTTGGAAATAGATTGTACGTTTATAAGGCAATACCACTAAAAAAAGCGATTGCACTTTGTGAACTTTAACGTTTAAGTATTTTGTACATGGGATTTGCATTAGGAATTAGTTCTAGCACATTATGCTCGCAATCTAAGACTTCAGAAGGCTCATGAGTTACATGTAGCAAAGTTGTAGTTCCTGTTTCTGCAATTAGTTCTAATAAATCCAAAATCTTTTGCCTGTAATATTCATCAAGTCCATGACAGGGTTCATCTAATATAAGTACACGAGGGCTTTTTACAGCAGCGCGTAAAATAAGAACTGCACGCTGCTCCCCATAACTTAAACTACCAAAGGTGCAATCTTTTTTGCTATCTAATCCCGCTAGTTTTAGCCATTGAAAAGCAGTTGCAATTTCAAAATCAGTAGCTTCTTCATACAGTCCTATGCTATCATGAAAACCACTAATTATGACATTCTGCAAAGAAGTGCCTCCTACCATGCGATATTCAACATGTAGTCTATAACTTACAATGCCCAACTGACGTTTTATATCCCAAATGGTTTCGCCTGACCCGCGCCTTTTTCCGAACAAAAAAACTTTTTCGCGGAAGACCTGCATATTATCACCTGTAATAAGTTCTAGCAAGGTTGTCTTTCCGCTACCATTTGGGCCACGTATGAGCCAATGTTCCCCTTGATTCACTTGCCAATTCATATCAATTAAAACACGATGGTCGCCCCAAAAGACATTTACATCTTCAAAGCGTATTAGCGTTTTGGGAACTGGCAATTTATTTATATCTTCTGTAAGAGCTAAAGATTCTTCTTTTATATTTTTTAGCGCAGCAAGAAAAGCTTTTTTTTCTTCTTCTCGCCTTAAAGATGTTTCCTTTTTTCTTTGCGCAACAAGGCTTTCATAGTCAACTCTAGTGCCGCAAAATGTTATTTTTTTATCATTGAACTCTGCCACGCGGTTTACACAATCTGGGATTTCTTGGAAACGCTCTGCACAAAGAATAATTCGAGGAAAAGCAGTGTCAGAAGAATGTTTAGAACCTATTGTATTAAAAAAATCTAGTAGAATAGTCCTTGATTCTATATCAAGTCCTGCAAACGGTTCGCTTAATATAAGCAGGCGACAAGATGACATTAACGCCCTACACAGCAAGGTACGGCGAACTTCTCCTGTGCTCATATAGCGCAGTCCCCTGTCCAAAATATGCTCTACACCACAAAGTTTTACCTGTGGCATAGTTTCTAGTTTATTTGCAATCTCTGGTAAGGGGGCATTTTTCTTTGCAGAGCCACCTAAAACCTCTGCAATATATTGTCTACCAGTTCGCCCTGCATCTTCTCTGTTGAGTATTTCGCTTTCATCGCGCGCTCGTTCTTCTTCTATAAGACTTGCGGCCTTTTCTAGTGATACGACCGCTACAGAAGTTCCAAATATAGATGAATATAGAGGCAAACTTTCTGTACCACACAGATTTTCTTCATTTGGCTCTATATCCAAATCTCCAGCAAGAGCTTTTATGAAAGCATCCTTACCGCTTCCAGATGCTCCTGTTATAAGCCAAGTTTCTCCTAAGTTCATTTGCCAATCAATTTTGGGCAAATATACTTTGGAGTTACTGCGTATCTTGCAATTTTTTATTGTTATTAAAGCTGACATATTAGTAAAATCTAAAATAACGCTAACATACTACGAACTAATGTTCCACTTAAAGTGGCTGCAGTTTCCTCATTAAAATCATAGGTTGCTTCCCCAGTATCATCTGCCATATCACTCATACAGCGTATTATAACAAAGGGAATATCATTTATGGCACAAGCATGAGCTATGGCAGCCCCTTCCATTTCTACACAAGCTGGAGCACAATTCTTTTTTATAAGTTCTTTTTGACTTACAGAACTTATAAACTGGTCGCCAGAAGCAATTCGCCCTGCAATTAACTGATGACCTTCTGCCTGTGGAATATGAGTAAATGCCATCACTGCAGCGTCTAACATCGCTTTATCCGCTACAAAATCAGAGTTATCCATTTGAGGAATTACGCAAACAGGGTAGCCAAAACCTGTTGTATCAAAATCATGATACAAAGCATCTGTAGAAACTACAAAATCTAACACTGATAATCCCTTTGCCATTGCCCCAGCTATACCTGTATTAATAATGTGGGTAACACCAAATTGCATTATAAGACGCTGGGCACAAAGAGCAGCATTTACTTTTCCAATTCCAGAGCGAACAATTACAACTGGAATATTATCTAATGTTCCTTCCATAAAGGACAAAGAGGCACTAACTGTCTCTTTAGGAGATTGCAAAGCACCTATAAGCATTTGAACTTCTACTTCCATAGCACCAATAATGCCAACTTTTTTCTGCACAGTAATACACTCCTTGCGAAAAACTCAATTATGTTCAAAGTTTCTCTAAAAAGATTACTCTAAACTAATTGACAATTTCTTCAATCTCTAATATATTTATGTAGGTAGCAAAATAAAATTTTCTGACGACACCCTGTTATTCATCCTCCTTAAAACAGGGTGTTTTTTTTTATTGAGATAGAAATATAAAATTTCTAAAGACCTCTATTCTATAAAAATCGGTAAAAAGGGATTTAAGCAATAAACATATTTTATAAAACTTTTTAGAAGGGACTAAAATTATAATATGTTCATTAACTCAGAGAGATTTGAGCATAATTTCCATAACAATGGTTTTTCTTCGTCTGAAGGTGGGATTCTGTCTGGTATCATAATACATTTTAATCCTGCATTATACGCGCTTTTTATACCATTAGGACTATCTTCAACAGCGACACATTCAAAGGGGGATATATTTAATTTGTTGCAAGCAGTAATATAAATGGCAGGGTCAGGCTTTGCACTCTTAACTTCATCGCCACAAACAACCTGATTAAAATACCTAAGTAAATTACTACGTGATAATTGGCGTTCTACAGTAGCCCTATATGTTGAACTTGCAAGAGCTAGAGCATAGCCTCTTTGCTTTAAATAAACTAGTATCTCCTCACTATAAGGCTTTAGAGGCACGCCTTTTTCTTTCTCTAGTTGTTCACAATAGGAATCTGTTGCCGCCCAAAATGAATCGCCGTCAAAATTCTCTCCATAAAAGTTTTTCATTATGGAAATGGAATCTTTTTTACTTTTACCAAGACATAGGCGGTGAACATAATCTATATTAGAAATATTTCGTTTTTCCGCTTCAATACGCCAGCAAATATCGTAAACAGCTTCACTATCGAGAATAACCCCATCCATATCAAATACAACGGCTTTTATATTTGTCATATAACTCTTTCCGAAAATAAACTCTTTAAATCAGAAAACTGTGTTAATTTTATGTTAGCTTCTGGAACTTTACCGAAACCATAAGAAGCCCATGCAAAGCTAACACCTGCTTGTTTACACGCTTCATAATCTCCTAAAGTGTCTCCAACATACAGAGGATTGTGCAAATTATTCCTAGAAGAAAGAAGCATTATATTTTCGGCTTTTCCCTTTCCTGTGCGTCCATAACATTCAAAATCTTTTATATATGATTGTAAATTTGTTTTTTCTAACATAAGTTCTATGTATCCCTTTTGGCAATTACTTACTACAAAGAGATTTATAACTTGAGAAAGTTGTTTTATAGTTTCTATAACACCAGTATAGGAAATGTCAATTTGATTGTTTTTTATGCCAATTTGTTCTTCCGTACAACAATGAGCCATAAGGATTTTTCTCTCATCTGCAGAAAGTTCTGGCCACAAATCATAGGCAATGACTTCCATTGTCTTTCCGAATTCTTTTTGTAGGTCTAGAGCTGTTACTTTTCTGCAATCGGGGAACCATTCGTTTATGGCCTTATTCCATGCTACAGAAACTATTCCTGTAGTATTCCAAATTGTACCGTCCACATCAATGATAACAGCATCAAAAAAATCATTCATATAGATAATATAATAAATAAGTAATTGAAATACAATAAGG
>CAJOPO010000533.1 GCA_905236315.1 uncultured Treponema sp. | reverse complement strand
TGCTTTAGATTAAGTTTTTTATATGCAGAAACAAGCCAATATAATCAACTTAATCTTGGCAGATATTATGAGTATAAAACTCCTTCTCGCAGTGGCATAAATTATGGTTCTTTTAATATATTTTCCACTTCCTATGATATATATCAAGATACATTGTACTATCACGAAACACAAAAAACTGGTAGATTTTCAGGGAACTTTGGAATAGACAATAATTTTTTACAAACAGGTGGTTCCATTTTTTATGATGGCTTATATGGAGCGGTAAGTTATATACAACAGATAACTAACTATAAATGGTGGGACCAAAGTATGACAGACGAATATATAGATTTGCTGTTTGGCTTTGGCAATAACTGGGGATTTGAAGTTTTTTACTATGACAGGTGTTATTCAGGTGGAAAAGGCTTTGGAGGCTGGAACTTCCATCTAGGAAAAACTTGGGGAGACACTACATATAAACTAAGGACTCAACTAGGATTTAGGGTTGCAGGCGACTGTTGGATTGGTGGTCATATAGATGTGCTAAAGTATCAGCCATCTTTAAGACTTGATTTTTCAAAGGATAAAGACCATGTTATAGGGCTAGAAGCTAAGGCTATTTTCTTTGGACCTGCTTGGGAAAATATAACTGATACAAGTAATACGCCAATATATTTTTCAGGGAAAATACATGCTGGCTATACTTGGGATTTTTTTGAAAATGTCCAATTAGGGCTTCACCCCTTTGCTTTTTTCTCTTATAACACAATCTATGAATATTATGATTCCACTGCAATTTGGGGAGAAACTTCAGGTGTTATACACTTTATGCCCTCTGCAAATGAATATGAAATTCTTCTTAGACTTCCCTTTGCAATAAAATATACAACTTTTGAAGGACGACTTGATTTTATCGCTTCCTTACTTTTAGGATTTTATTACGCAAGTTTTGACCATGAATACGGAATTGGAGGCAATAATTCATACGGCTGGGTTCCACAAATTGGAATGGGGCTTGCTATGGATTTTAGGTTTAATTCTCATGCTTCTTTGCAATTGGGAACAACATTTATTCGTATTCCAGAATTAAATAGCACACAAGACCAATATACATATTCTGCTCAAAACATATCTTTTGCATCTTTGTTTTCAGAGCCACTTTCTATTTCTATAAGAATACAAGGCTAATTATATGATAAAGCACTTTCTTGCTTTTTATAGGAAATCATTAATTAAGTTCTTTTTATTTTTGTGTTTATTTCTTATAAATAGCAGGTATTTTATTTTTGCCACAGAAGAAACAAAATATTGCATAAGTGATGTAAACTTTGTTTCTATAGATTTAACAAAAACTTCTGAATTAAAACGAAACATTTTTTATAGCAAAAAACGTATTCTAAAGGGTGAAGAAGAGTTAAACGCTTACATTGATTCTATTATAGAACAATTAGACGGATATAGACTTTTTGATACTATTACCTATTCTTATACACCTTTGCAAACACAAAATAATATTACAGAGGTAGAAGTAATAATAACAGTAAGCGATTCTAGTCATTCTATAATTTTTCCTAAGCCCTCATATAATTCTAACACAGGACTTTCTATAAAATTAAAATATCAAGATTCAAATTTTATAGGAACAATGAATACATTTAATTTTGCCCTACTATTTGGCTTAGGTACAAAAGAGCGTCCATGGCCTAAAACATCACCTGCAAGTATAACTTTAGGAAGTGATTTTAGTTATAATCTTCCTTTTTATATGGGTTTTACAGAAGACACCTGGTATAATGACCTTTCTTTTGAATGGGTTATAGGTGAACCCTTACCTGAATTTAGTTTTATGGATGGGGTATGTATTGGAATCCCATTTAATGAAGGAAATAAACTTGAGCTAAGTTTTATACAAAAAATTAATAGAAACACTGATTATGCTTTATATGGAGATGAGTTATATTTTACAGAAAATGCAGAGCTTGCACTGCCTTTAACGGTAGCAATCTTAGGAATAAACACTCCGTTAATATATACACCTGCTCTAGAATTTACATATAATTGGGATTCAGATGGAATTCAATTTACTAATGATGAACTTATAGGTCCGCTTATAGAAGTAAAGCAAAGTTTAAAAGCGCAACATATTACATGGGATAAAAACTTTAGAAATGGATATTCTTTTGTATTTAAGCAAAATATAGGCTGGAACTTTAAAAAAGAAAATATTATTCCTCTTGTCGAAGCAGAAGTGAACACGTATAAGTCTTTTGGTTTTATGGGATTGTGTACAGATTTTTATGCTTATGGAATGATTAATTCAATGCAAAATACTATAGGAGAAAAATT
>CAJOPO010000532.1 GCA_905236315.1 uncultured Treponema sp. | reverse complement strand
TGCAAAATAATTCAAGAAAAAGAAAAGTGGAGTTTACAGTGGATGAAGATATTCTTACTATAGGCGAAGTTGCAAAGTTTTTGCGTGTAAGTAATCGTACTGTATATGATTGGGCACAAAAAGGCGAAATACCAGGCGGAAAAATTGGAAAAATATGGCGTTTTAAAAAGGCTGACATTATAAAGTGTGTTAATGAAAGACTTTCTACGCCAAAGTCTGTTTCTTCAGATGTTTCTGTATTGATAAAAAATATACTCTCACCGGACAGAATTATTTTTATAAATCATCAAACAAAGTATGAGGCTTTAGTTGAATTAGCCTCTACACTTGCTTCTGCTCCACAGGTAAAAGACGGCAAAGAGTTAGAAAGCGAGATTTTAAAGAGGGAAGAGCTTATGTCTACAGCCTTAGGACGCGGAATAGCAATTCCCCATGTTCGACTTTCTAGCGTTACGGACCTTGTTATGGCTGTGGGAATATCTAAAGTAGATATAATAGGTTTTAATCCTATAGATGATGAACCTGTTAGATTATTATTTATGATTGCAGCATCTCATGACCAGCATAGATATTACTTACAAACTTTGTCTTTTTTAAGTGATAAACTTAAAAACCTTGAACTAAGACAGGCCTTGCTAAACTCTAACGAAGCTACTGCTGCTTATAATCTACTGATAAAATAATGCAAATTGACCTTTTTAGTCTAAGGAAACATTACTTCTATCCACTTTTTTTGGTCGTTTTGATTTGAGCTTATTTTGCCCCATGTAAGACCTGGCACGGTAGTTTCTCCCATAAGATATTCTTTATTATTATATTTAAAGCTATGACCTTGATGGTCGCTAGTTATGGCGACCATGGCATGGCTATATACATTGCTCACTAGCATTATTGCATCTTGCCCCATGCTTGTAAGTAAAACTGCTAATAACATAGAGCGACTATCACAATCGCTACCACTACCTGTAAGAATTGCAGGTAGACTTGCAAAATCACTTATATTTTTTTCTCTTTCATAACTAAAACCCTGCGTCCAGTTTAGCAATTTTTGAGCTAAGTCTGTATCATCTTTGCTTTGCGGGGCTAATTCATTATAAATATCAAAGGATACTCTTTGCAGTCTGTTATAACTATCTCTAAATATCATTCTATAATAACGCTGCCATGCTTCTTTCCACATTGTAGTATTTGCATACATACATAAAACAGAATATTCCCTTTCTATAAGATAATCAGCGGCTTCTGTGTCATTTGCCCTTAAGAGAGAATTTACTTTTGTTCCATTTATATCTAAAGAAATGGGGAGCAGTTCTTCTGTTTTAGGATATAGATATTGGGTTATAATGCCTGCTTCCCAATAGCTACCTTCGTCTATATTTAAGCTATCTAAAAGACTTGTCATAAAAGGGGTGTATACTTGGGCTTGGTTTTGTTCGCACCAATCAAGTATTACTATAGTTCCATTGTCTGGTATAGAAGCTGCAACTCCAAATCCTGCTACTGATGAACCTAATAATTTACCAGTAAATGTAGCTATGCAAGCGTTTTGATTTCTCCATTTTACATCTTCACAGTCACCTGTTAATTTCATTGCTTTTAAAGACATGGATAGTGCATCATGCGCAGTTTTGTATCTGCCTTTATCGTAAATGCGTACTATAGCTTGTACAGGAGTTCCTGAACTTTGTATATGAAAAGAAGTTCCTTCTGCATTTTGGTCTACAAGTTTAAAACCTTCCGGGTAGTCTATAGACAAAGACCCATATTGACTACCAAAGCCCATTCTGTCGGCATAAACTGAACTTATGCACAAAATAGCTACAAAAAATATACTAAAAAGTCTTGTCATTTTATACCACCTTATAATAAAATATCGGATATATGCCACAATTTTCTATAATATTTGAAAATAATGATATTATTCTTATAAACAAACCTTTTGGTGTTTCGGTACAGGGTGGCAAAGGAATTTTACATCCGTTAGATGAAGAATTGTCTAAGCAGGTGGGCTATAAGGTTCACTTAGTACATCGCTTAGATAAAGATACTGCAGGAATCTTGCTTGTTGCAAAAAACTCAAGTGCTGCGTCAAAGTGGAGTTCTATATTATCAAGTGGCATGGTAAAAAAAGAGTATACTGCATTGTGCATTGGTTCTTTGCATGGCGAGCATACTTTAAATGGAAGTGTTATTGCTCATAAAAAAGAAGTGCAGGCTGTATTAAAATATAAAGTTTTAAAAAATGGTTTTATAATACTTCCTTCTATTAATAATAGTGATAGCAATACTGATTGTCCTCAAACTGAAAAACAAAAAATAGACCTATCCCTTGTAAATATAGTGCTAGGAACAGGACGTATGCACCAAATACGTATTCAAATGGCACAAGCTGGTGCTCCACTTGTGGCAGATGACCAGCATGGAGATTTTAAAAAGAATAAAATGCTTAGAAAACTTGGTATAAACAAACTCTGCCTTGCCTCTACAAAGCTTAGTATTCCATTAGAAAATACTTTAAAGACTTTTGAAATCCCCTTACCACCACATATAGAAAATGCTTTAAGCATCTTGCTTTAACAAGGGCAGGTCTGTTTTACAAAAAAATACGTTTGTATGACTATACTATTATGGAATAAATTATGGAAATCAATTTTACACAATACTCCCATAAAAAACAGCGAAAAGGAGACTGGCGGATTGAATCCTAAGGATTACAAAAACACTCTGTTCGTGCTGCCTGAGTAAG
>CAJOPO010000531.1 GCA_905236315.1 uncultured Treponema sp. | reverse complement strand
AGAGGAGTGTTTCTATGAAAAAAATTAATACTTTAGCTAGTGCTATTTTAGCAGTAGCGTTAGTGTTTGGACTTTCTGCTTGTTCAGATTTATTTTCTACAACAGCAGACAGTGTGTCTCCAAAAAGCTTAGAGTCTAGTGGTGCAACTTCAGATATCACATCAGACACAGAGCTTGCTGCTTTTATGGCTGATGTTGCTATTAGTGGAACATCAGATGTTCTTTCATCTGCTGCTAGTTCAGTTGGTATTTCTAGCAGCATTAGTATTGCTGATAATGCTCGTGCACTTGCAGAAGCAATAAGTCGTAGTGTAACACTTTCTGAAGCAGGAAATGATGTTACTGCTATTGCAGAAGAATTAGAAGGTTATGTAGAAGATTTTTCTTCTGCTTGTGTTAACGGAAAAGAATATGAGCAGAAGTTTAATATTTCTAAGAACTGGGGCGAAGTAGAAACAAAAGTAGATGGTCTTACAGTAAAAGTTCCATCAATTGATATAAGTGGTAAAGTTGCACTTACATCAGATAGAATTTTAACGGCAAAATTAAGTTCAGATGTAAAAGCAAGTGTACTAGTAGATGTTCCTACATTCCTTGGAAGTTCATCAGATATTAAAACAGTTGCTACAAATGCCGCTTATGATGTAACTGTAAAAGTAAAGAATTATGATTTAACAAGTGGCGATGTTCCAGATAGTTGTTCTTGGGATGGAACTGTAACATTTGGTTATGGCATTTCTGGTGTAGACTCAGAAGGTCTTGGTGGCAAAGTTGTAGCTTATGTAAAGCTTTCTAGCAAAGGAGATCAGGATAGCATTAGTAAAATAGAATCTATTGTTGAATCTGATGATTATACAGATGAAGAACTTGCTACAGCAATTGATGATGTTATAGGTGTTGATGTAGAACTTGTTTGTTATAACGATAGCAATAAAAAGACTTATACAAAATCTTTTGATAGCTATTCAGAACTTTTAAGTTTCTTTAGCGAAGAATAAGATTTTTACATTTTAATGCTAATTATATGCCCGATGCTTTTAGCGTTGGGCATTTTTTTATCTAAGAAATTTTTTTTGTGTTATAATATTATTTATGGAACAGGTACCAGAAACTCTTTATCATTATACAGACTTTAATGCGATGCGTGGCATAATTACTAACGGCGAAATATGGCTTTGGAATCTCAGACGCATGAATGATAGTCAGGAAATGCAATATTTTATAAAAGAATTAAAGCTTGCCGTAAAAAAGCTTTTGGATGAGTCTTTGTGGCCAAAGATGGAAGAAGTTTTTGCAACAAATTTAAAAGATTTTAATAAGCTTTCCAGTTTTGCTTCCTGCTTTAGTGAATATTCAGATGATGCAGCTCAATGGGCTCGTTATGCAAAATATGGAATGGGTGTATGTATTGCTTTTAATACAGAATTACTTTCAAAAATTGGAAAAGAAGGACATGCTCCGCTTTGTAAGGTAAACTATTCAAGGTCATGCGATAATTTAGAAGTAGTTCATGAGCTTGCAGAACTCATTCAAAATTCAAAAGATTCAGAAATAAAAGCAGCTCAAAAATTACACGAAACGTTTAATACACTTATAACAAGTTCTCCGCTTTTTAAGCATCCTTCATTTATAAGCGAAAAAGAATATAGGCTTGTGTCTTTGCCATATAATGTAAACGAATATTTAGGTGAACCACATTTTTTTGTTGAGGAAACAAATATAAAAAAATATTACATACTAAATATGAAAAATGTTTGCGAAAAATTAGGAATAGAATATAGCAATCTATTTAAGGAAGTGTGCATTGGACCTCAGGCACGTGTAACACCTGAAGTCCTTGCAGATTATTTTACAGCTACAAATATGACTTCTTTATGCAGTAAGATAAAACTTTCTGAATGTCCATTGCGGCGTTTTTAAGATTTTGTTTTTTAGTAAAGCCAAAAATCTTCTGTAAAGTTTATATCTTTTATAAGTAAGGTAGCTCTGCCATTTTGTAGTGCATCATAGTAGTGAGCACAAAGAGCCCAGGAGCCATTTTCTGTTTTAAAAACATCTTCTCCGCCTGGACCGATGCACGTTCCTTTGGAAGATAAGAGAATTGTTCCTCCTCCTTTTATCATTTCTTTGCCCTTTTCATCTATATAGGGACCAAATAAATTTTCTGAACGACCATAGCGCGTACTGTATGTGGACTGAGTTCCGCGACAGCATAAATCATAAGAAGCCAGCAGGTAGTAATAGTTGTTTTCCTTAAAGATTGTAACGCCTTCTATGGCATTAGAAGAAGCTCCTCTGCTTGCAAGTAATACAGGTTT
>CAJOPO010000530.1 GCA_905236315.1 uncultured Treponema sp. | reverse complement strand
TTGTAAGTCGCGCTATTATAGCGACTTACAACTCGCAGGAACCTCGAAAAACTTTCTGAAAG
Organism: uncultured Treponema sp.; assembly: GCA_905236315.1. GTDB lineage: Bacteria > Spirochaetota > Spirochaetia > Treponematales > Treponemataceae > Treponema_D. Next base: position 3,063 of record CAJOPO010000530.1, on the reverse strand, counting down.
GGAGTTTTTCGAGGTTCCCTTAAATTATTTGTAAGGTTTGAGTTACTTGCAAAGCTTACATGGTTTTTGTAAGTTTCTCATTTTATTTAAAACTAATTCTTATACCATTGCCATAAAACACCGAAATAAAAGAAAAAGGGTGGATATTTTTTTTGTATAGGAACAGTTCAAACTGGTTTTTCATTCCATCTTTGGTTCTATCGGACCTGAATTCTGTTTTGTAGGAGAACCGATATGGCTTATCATGACGTGCTTCAAGAAGGTATTAGTTTATATAATCGTAAAGATTATACAGGTGCGTTGTCTTTTTTTCTTTCTCTTCCTCAAGATTGTGGTGCTAACCCTATAGATGTGGCCTATTATTTAGGCCTATGCTATTATAAATTAGACCGCTATGATGAGTCTATGTTGTATTTAGAGCAAGTGGTTACTTCTGGCAATGAGAATGCAGAAAGTCTTGAACAAGATAGGGTATTACAATGCCGTTATTTGCTTGCTGTAATTTATTGCAAGAGCGGTCGTTCAGAGATGGCAGATTTTGAACTTAATACCCTCTTAAAAAACTCATATAAAACAGCATCAGTTTATGCTTCTTTTGCATATATAGCATGGCAGCAAGGAAATACTAAGGCATGCTTTGATTACTACGAAAAAGCTTTGAAAGCAGATTCCGAAAATCCTACAGCTTTAAATGGTATGGGATATGTTCTTGCAAGCGAAAATAAAGACCTTACAAAGGCGTTAAGTCTTTGTAAAAAAGCACTAGAAAAGGCTCCTAATAGTGCTGCATGTTTAGATAGTTTAGGATTTGTGTATTATAAAATGGGACTATACTCACAGGCTCGTAAATATTTAGAACAAGCTAAAGAAATAGATGGCAAAAACGAAGTGATTTTAAAACACTTACGAGATGCCGAATTGGTGGAAGAATGAAAAAGATAACGGCTTTATTATTTGTTGTCTTAATTGCAACAAATCTACTATATTCTCAAACTAATTTAACAGCAAGTAGTTATAGTGACTCTTCTGTAGGAGGTTCTACAGAGGGTTTTGCTGAAGAAGAATTTAGACGTGGAGTGCAAAGTTATTACAGAGGAGCATTTAACGAAAGTATACAAGAGTTTGAAAAAGCTCTTTCTTATATGCCAGGACAAGCTCTAATCCTTGATTGGCTAGGAAAAGCCTATTATAGAGCGGGTGTAGAAGGGGCTGCCTTACAGCAATGGCAATTTGCAACGGATTCTGGATATGGCGGTATTTTATTACAAAATCGTATGGAAATTGTAAGTGAAAGACGACTTACACAAGCAGAGGTATCTTTTGACCAGCAATATACAGAATCGGGTTCTTTTCCTAATATAAATGGTAATGCCCTTGTATATAGCCAACCTGTTTCATCTTTACCCAATTCTGATGGTTCTATATGGGTTGTAGCTTATGGAAGTAATGAAATTTTGCACTATGATGTAAATGGGGTAGTGTTAAACCGTTCAAGAGGTCCTATCAATGGTTTTGATAGACCAATGGATATAGTTCGCACTGAAGAAGGCAATCTTCTTATAAGTGAGTTTGCAGGAGACAGACTTTCCCTCCTAGATAGCAATGGTCGTTTTTTGCGCTATTTCGGTAGCAAGGGTAGGGGAGACGGTCAACTTTTAGGTCCTCAGTATTTAGCACAAGATAGTTTTGGTAATATTTATGTTACAGATTTTGGTAACTGCCGTGTTGTTGTGTATGATAGTGAAGGAACTCCTCTTTTGCATTTTGGTCAAAAAACAAATGACTTTGTAGGTTTTAAATCTCCTACAGGAATAGCTATTTATGATGATAGAATTTTTGTTGCAGACAGCATAAGTGGTGCTATATATGAATTTGACCGTGCGGGCAATTATGTAGGAAAACTCGTTAATGAAAATACTTTAACTCGCCCTGAATGTATTAAGAATTGGGGTAACTTCTTAATTATTACAGACAAAAATCGCATATTAACGGTTGATACTTCTACAGGAACAGTATATGAAAATGGTCGCACTGCGCCTGCTACTAGTAGCATAACAAGTGCTGTGCCAGATAGAAATGGCAACATTATAGTAACAGATTTTAAGGCAAGTGCTATATATGTAATGTCTAAGGTTTCTGAACTTGTAGGTGGCTTTAATGTACAGATAGAAAAAGTAATCTCTGATTCTTTCCCTAATGTAACGCTTGAAGTAAAGGTAGAAAATCGTAAAAGACAGCCTATAGTTGGCTTAAAGGATATAAACTTTCTTGTTACAGAAGAAAAACGTCCTGTAGCGGATATGAAGTTACTTGGTTCTGCCAATAATAACGATATGGCAGATGTTACCTTCCTTATAGACCGCTCTTCTAATATGGCTAACTATGAAGAACAAGTTAATTCTGCTGTAAGAGAAGTAACGGCTTCTATGAATAATCATGGACGAGTGCAGATTATTTCTGTAGGGGATGTTCCTGTGATTGAGTATACAGGCAATGCAGATAATTTAAACTCATTCTCTGTAAAGGCTTTAAAAACTCCTTACACAGAAAACGCATCTTTAGACCAGAGTATTAGGCTTGCAGTAAATAATCTTGTAAATGCAGAAAAGAAAAGAGGTGTTATTTTAATTAGTGAAGGAAGTGTTAGTATGACGGCATTTTCTCATTATAGTCTTTCTGATTTAACTAATTATTTAAATAATAATACGGTTTCTTTTAGTACAATATTATTAAATCAAAGCGCACCTGTAGAAGAGTTGCAGTATTTAACAGATAATACAACAGGAACATTCTATTATGTATATAGACCAGAGGGACTTTATTCTGTTATTAAAGATATTATAGATTTACCTTTAGGAATATATCAGATAAGTTATACCTCTTCTTTATCTACAGATTATGGTCGTAAATATTTACCTGTAGAAGTGGAAACATATCTTTTAAATCATTCAGGTAAGGATGAAAGCGGATATTTTGCCCCATTAGAATAGAAACATCTCTAGCAAAACTCTTTTAAGAATTTTTTATAGATGTTATATATTTATGTAGTGGGATATGCTTTAG
>CAJOPO010000529.1 GCA_905236315.1 uncultured Treponema sp. | reverse complement strand
TTTCTAGCGGAGAGAAAACCGCTACTGCAAGCAGTCCTTCGGAACGGAGTAGAGTTTTCTCTCTCCCCCAAAACACGGGGTTCAAGGACACTCCCTTGAAAAGCTGTTTTTTGCGGATTTTATAACTTGTAAATACTAATTCCACATTTTACTTGATATAATTCTATATTGTATATATAATAAAGTTGTGTCAGAGCTTTATATTGTGGGAACGCCCATTGGCAATTTAGGGGACATTACCTTTCGTGCGCTAGAAACATTCAAAAATGTTGATGTTATAGCAGCAGAAGATACAAGGCACACACTAGAACTGCTAACTCATTTTGAAATACGTAAGCCACTAGTAAGTTGCCGCGCACAAAACGAGGCCTATGCTTCAGAAAAGATTATAAAACTGCTAAACGAGGGGCAAAAGGTGGCCTATGCAAGCGATGCAGGAACTCCTGGCATAAGCGACCCTGGAGCAATACTTGCAGAAAACGCAAGAAAAGCGGGACACACTGTAATTCCCATACCTGGAGCAAGTGCATTTGCAACACTTGTTAGCATAGCAGGAGCAGGGGGAAAAACGGTTATCTTTGAAGGCTTTCTTTCTCCAAAGCCTGGCAGAAGGAAAAGTAGGCTAAAAGAGCTTATGACAACAGGTTACGCTATAGTCCTTTACGAAAGCCCTTTTAGAATAACAAAACTGCTCTCTGATATTGCAGAAATTGAGCCAGAAAGGCGGGTTGTGGTAGGCAGAGAATTAACTAAAATGCACGAAGAAATAACGGATAGCAGTGCAAAAGAAGTTTATCAAGATTATGCTAGTAGGACAAAAATTTTAGGAGAGTTTGCAATTTTTATTTCTGGTAATAAAAATGTTAAACTTTTTAAATGCGAATCCGATAATAACAATGAGGAAGGTTACTATGATGATAGACAAGATTTCAGGGGTTAATCCCCTTAACAATGTGCCAGCTGCAAAGCGCACAAATGTTACTGCAAGCACTTATGCAGCTCAAGATGAAATCAGTGTGTCTGACGAAGCCAAAGAATTGGCAGAAACTTATTACCTAAACAAAGTAGCGGCAGATACGCCTGATGTTAGAATGGATTTGGTTGAGCAGGTAAAACTCAAGATTCAAGACCCTAATTATTTTAGCGAAGCAACTATTGCAGCTACAGCCGATAGACTATTAAGTTCTTGGGGCATCTAACTGAACAATGGTATGTAGTGGTTGAGAAGACGGAATTTTATAGATTCCGTCTTTTTTTTTTAAACCAATGCTTTTACTTATCCGTTAATAACAGTAAAGGTCTAAATATCGACTAAAAAGTCGCAGTCTGACCTCAAGAGGAGTTTTTTGTGTCAGATTTTATTTTCAAAATTCAGCCAAATATAGTTTTAGGTTCTTATACCACAGGCAGATTAGGTCAGTATGTAAAAAATTGGGGTTCTAAGTTTATGCTTGTTATGGACCCAGTATTAAAGCAAGTGGGACTTGCAGAAAAGGTGAGCCGCTCCCTTTCTGATAGGAATATAGATTTTTTTGTATATGACAATATTCCCGCTGTTACAGACTCACAAACTATAATGAATGCACTAACCCTTGCAAAAGAAGCACACATTCACGGAGTTATTGGAGCAGGGGGAGCAAAGGCAATAAACCTTGCTAGAGCAATAAGTTCCCTTTATAACGAAAAAAACGATGTTTACAGTTTTGTTGATGGAGAAGAAGCTAAAACCACTCCGTTACCCCTTTTAGTAGCCCCCACTACAGTGCGAGATACCTTTGTCTTTACACAAAGAATTCCTGTAACAGATGCTAGGTCTTCTAAGTTGCGCCTTTTAAAGACGCAAGAAGGCTTAACTCGTATGATAGTATTTGACCCAAACACAACAACTTCTCTTACAGAAAATCAAACTGCTTCTATGTCTATAGAGGTGTTATTAATTGCCATAGAATCATACATAAGCCAAAAAGCCACATTCTTTAGCGATATGATTGCAGAAAAGGCTGTGGAACTTTTAGGTTATGCTCAAGAAGGGGCACCCACACTTACTATAACAACTCCACAAGAAGTGCTATTTAGTCAAGCAGGGTGCATGGCATCTTTAGCATCTGCTAGTTCCTCCATAGGAGCGGGTACACTGCTTGCTCAGTGTATAAATGCTCGCTTTAAGATAAGTCGCTCTTTAGTTTCTGTCATTTTATTGCCCTATATAATAGAAGATGCTGCAAAGTTTAGGCAGGATAGACTTGCTCGCCTTTCTCATATATTAAACGTTGCTCCAGTGGATTCTGATGAAGCAGGGGCAGTTCAAGCCCTAGTTGAATACACAAGGCAACGCATAGCCCACTCTAATCTACCTGCGCGCTTAAAAGATTTAAACGTAACTATAGAGCAGTTAGCTCTTTGTGCAGAAGATGCAGGAGATTTAGAGTTTATGCAATCATTACAGCGCAGCATGACAAGCGATGATTTGTTTGATTTACTAAAGCTAGCATTTTAGGTACATTTGTGATTGCACCAGAAAAACTAAATCAGCTTTCTGCAGGGCAAAAAAGGCGAAAACTAGCTCTCACGTTTGGGGAGCTAGAACGCGACATTGCAGGCATTGCAGAAAAAGGTACAGAATACAGTTTTACCTCCCTACCGCGCAGTGAATATACAAAGACTATAACAAAGATTTTATTGCAAGACCCCAAGTTAGATAGTCAAACTGCAAATGAACTAAGCAAGGCTTTAAATGCGCTTCCTTTTGATGAACGCCGTGTATGCAATCTGGCAAGAAATGCACTTTTAGCCATTATAGGAACTTTTCCTGCAGAGTGGGATTTAGTCATTGCCCCTCACTCTAATACTAATCAAACTATAGAAAAGAGAGATTTTTACAAGGGTGTCTGTGTGTATGCAGAAGACATACGCTCCCCCTTCAATGTGGGGTCTATCTTTAGGACGGCAGAAGCTATGGGCTGTGAAAAAGTATATATTTCACCCTTATGCACAGACCCCGCGCAGAGCAAGGCACAAAGAAGTGCTATGGGCTGCATAGACACTTTAGGCTGGACTAGATGCTCGCTAGAAGAGCTTCCTAAAGAGCTTCCTGTTTTTGTGCTAGAAACAGGGGGAACGCCCATTCAAGAGTTTAAGTTTCCTAAAGAAGGCATTGTAATAATAGGTTCAGAAGAGTTAGGAGTGAGTCCAGAAGCTCTAAAGCGTGCAAGTTATGGTAGGGTTTCTATTCCTATGAAGGGCTTAAAGGCTAGTTTAAACGTGGGAGTTGCTTTTGGAATACTTATGCAAGCATGGGTAGACTCTCTTTAAGCAGATTTTTTAACAGTATCTTTTATAGACGCTTGCTAAGGGCGTTTAACTGCTCTTCATTAACGATATTAAATCTAGCTAAAACATCGGGGTCAAATTGTTCAAAGTACACGCTACCGTCTATATAGTGGTCTATTAAATCTGCAAGATAAACAATGCTTACTAAAAGGCGCATATCGCTAGGGGCTGCTAAAGGCGTATGGTGGTAGCGAATAGTAGTTGCAATTATTTGTGGAAAGTTCCATTTTTCTGCAATAAGGGCACCAATCTCTCCATGATTCATTCCTGCAACCATTTGTTCAAACATACCTTTTGAAACACCACGCGCTGTACACATTTTGTTTATCTTTTGCAAAATGTCTGGACGAGCGGCTTCAAAAATAATCTTTCCCATATCATGCAATAAGCCACATACATAACTATCTTCTATATATAAGCGTTCTGTAGGAGCCTTACAATAATTACGCGCTATACTAAAGGCAAAAGATGCCACCCTATTAGAATGTTCCCATAGTTCTTTTTTTTCTTTAGTATTAACACCCATAAGAGATTGGGTTGCCCCTAAAGAAAAAAGCAAGTTTCTAACCCCTCGTAAGCCTAAAAACTTAACGGCATCAGGTATGGAAGTGCAGGGGGAACTTAAATAGTACGCTGCAGAATTAACAAGTTTTAAAAGTTCACCTGTAAGGGCAACGTCATTAGAAATGCGAAGTGCAATATCAGACATTGTGCTATCTGGGTCATTTATGGCACGGCTAATCTCTGTAATGTTCTCTGGAAACTGGGGGAGACCATCTATAAATTCAACAAAGCCAGAGGATAAAGTTTTTATATCATTAGTAGATTTTTTACTAAAAGGAAGAATTAGCCTTGTTATAGTTTCGCCTTTTTCGCTTATCACTTGATAATTTTCATCAGTAAGACCAATCTTTCGCAAAACTAAAATCATTATAACAAGACCAAGCCCCGCACCTTCTGAATCATCTAATATTTGGGTTAAACCTTCTTCTACAGAATCAAACTGCTGCGCCCTATTAATTTTATCATGAATACGATAATACTCAAAGACAGTTAACTCTGCATTATTTTTTATTTCTATTTTTATTCTGCCGTTGCTTGCCTGCAAGGTGAGTTTTACATAAAGCCCCTTATTTTTTTGTAGCTGCAAGTAATACTGAATATTAGAAATGGTATCTTGCTTAAAAGATTTCATTCCGTTTTCATAATCTTGAACATTATTTATATCTAAATTATGTTCTTCAAAGTAAACCCTTTTGGTATTGGCTTTTTTGGCATTGTTTACAAGTTCGCGCATACAGTAAGAAAGAGGCTCTATCATCTGTGTTTGTCCTGCCTCTTTTAAGAAAGCGTTAAGCACATTAGCCATATACTCTTCCATTTCATGCGGAAGGGTATACGTTGTAATGGTCAGTGGCATACTAGACTGTACCGCTGCTCTAACTTTAGAGATGTCTACTTGTATTGCCTTTGTATCCGCCATATTTTCTCCACTCTTTAGTTGATTACCTTTACAATAGCAAGCATATCAGTCTGAGATAATCCTTCTGAACAGCCTACAAAAAAAGAATAGTCACCACTTTCCCACGCTGCACATTTATAATTTCCATTGGTGCCTCTTAAAAATATGCTTAAACCAGAGTCCCATAGTCTTCTTGAATCAGAATAATTAGTAAAATCCCCGCTTATATCCATGCAACCAAAGGCTTTACGCACGCAAATTGTCTTTTTTTGGTCATTAGCATAAACAAATTCTATAAGTTGATTTTCTTCTACACGTATATCTTTTCTGTTATATGAAAGAAGAGAATCGGGAGCTAGGAGTTCAAAGCCTGCCTTGTGAGTAGCGGTATTCATATTTTTTTGGCTTTCTGTAGTATTATTTGTTTTTATAGCTTCTTCGGGTTCATATAAAACAGAATCTCGCACATCTACAGTAGGTTCTTCTTCTATATCAGAACTTTCTTCTGCTTCTGTAGGAGTGGGAGTGGGATTTTCTTGCGGAACTTGTTCAGTTTCTAGCTCTTGTGTCTGCTGTGTTTCTGTAGTTTTAGAAACACTATCTGTTGTTTCACAAGAAAAAAATAGCATACTGACTAATAAACCTGTAACAAAAAACGTAAACAAGTTTGAATGAATATTCTTTTTCATTAAAACTCCTAAGAAAACATTTTTCAACACTTTTTTTAGTATATAACAGGATATAAAAAAAATAAAGGGGAAGTATAGCAAAAAACAGTAGTTTTTAAGTTATGGTAAAAACCTTATAGGAATTTAAAAATCACAGCCTAAGGCGAGATGTCACGTAGCCTAAGGCATGATGTCTTGCATTGCCGTAATACTAATCGCGTAGCCTAAGGCACGATGTCACGCATTGCCGTAATACTAGTCGCGTAGACTAAGGCACGATGTCACGCATTGCCGTAATTCTTGACACGTAGCCTAAGGCGTGACACGGAAAGAAAGTTGGTGGTATTACAAAAAGTATGCTGGCAATGTGAAAAGTGATATACTTATGTACTACGAAAACAATATCAATCACCTTGTCCACATTACCATAGCAAAAATAAATTCCTGCGACTATCAGCAGAACAGTCATCGCAGGAACGGACTCGTGCTCATCGCCCGCTCACTCGCGGAGACTTCCTTGTAGTAGCATACATTTCGTAACACCTCCACTTGTTCTATTTTTATTCTTGATAGAGGCCGAACTCTTTTAATAGCTGTGTACAGTAGGCTTCATCTGAGGAAGCTCGTCGTAAGTCCTCTATTCGATTTGCTGCGAAGAGTTTATTATTCAAAGAGAGTATTTCATTTTGAACTTCCCCCATAAATTAGGACACCCACGGAGGTGTAAAAATGGGGAAAAATCAGAAGTACGGCATTGACTTTAAGCTGCAAGTCGTAGGAAAATATGAGCAAGGAAAATGCGGCTATAAGCGGCTTGCCCGTGAGTTCGGACTTCTGCACGGTTTCGTCTTCTAGCCATGCTATCTCAAACACATTAACCTTGTAATCACTTACATAAGGCTCTAACTCTTTTGGAATATCAAGG
>CAJOPO010000528.1 GCA_905236315.1 uncultured Treponema sp. | reverse complement strand
TTAATAATAAAAATAGTCGTATAGCCCCTTTTTTGAAAAAAAATACTTTGACAAGCCTCCGTTCTAATTTTAATTCTGCTGAAGAAGTTTTTTCTATTGGAACAATTAATATGAAAACATCTTCTATCCATACAGTGCAGCCGTTGGAAGTTAGCTTTCCCAAAGGAAGACTTACGGTTGTAACTGGTGTATCTGGTAGTGGAAAAACTACTATGATATTGGAAAGTTTAATTCCAGCCTTGCAATCTTTTATAGCAAATAAAGCTTTACCTTCTCATGTGGTTTCTATTTCAGCAGATGGAATAAAACAAGTTAAATTAATAGATGCAACTCCCATAGGTGTAAATATTCGTTCAACAGTTGCAACTTATGCAAACATTCATGATGAGTTAAGAAAAATATATGCTCGTTCTAGCTATGCAAAACAAAAAGGATATAAGTCGGGAGATTTTTCTTATAATACAGGAGTTTTACGCTGTCCTACCTGCGATGGAACTGGAAAAATTAGTCTTGATGTACAGTTTCTGCCTGATGTAGATATTCCATGCCCTGATTGTAGGGGTGCACGCTATGCAAAAGAAGCCTTTAGAATACTGCGCAAGAAAAAGATAGGAAATAAAACTGTTGACGGTAGCTCCCTACCTGCACTAATGGATATGAGTGTTGACCAGGCTTTAAATGAATGTTCTGATTTGCCATTGATAAAAAATCGTATACAGGTGTTGCATGATATTGGATTGGGATATTTAACACTAGGAGAAGAAACTCCAGGTCTTTCTGGAGGAGAAGCACAGCGTCTTAAACTTGCTAGCGAAATGGGGCATGGACAAGAAGATAGCATTTTTGTTTTTGATGAGCCTACTATAGGGCTTCATCCTCTTGATGTTCAGACCTTATTAAGTGTATTTAAACATTTAATAAGCAAGGGGGCAACGGTTATTGTTATTGAGCATGATTTAGATATTATTCGTAATGCAGATTATATTGTTGATATGGGGCCTTGTGGTGGAAAGCATGGAGGTCAAATAGTTGCTTATGGTACTCCTAATGAAATACGCTCTAACAAAAAAGGCGTTACAGGACGTTATATTTGATATAGACAATTTACTTTTACACGACTAAAATATCAGTATGGATAATATAGAAGAAAAAATTAGTTTATTGCAAACTTATATTGACCAAAGTAAGCGTATAGTCTTCTTTGGTGGAGCTGGAGTATCTACAGAAAGTGGCATACCTGATTTTCGTAGTGTAGATGGACTATATAATCAAAAATGGGACTATCCTCCTGAAGAAATATTAAGTGCTCACTTTTTTAGAAATAATCCTAAGGAATTTTATAGATTTTATCGCGAAAAAATATTAATTTCTGGGGTGACTCCTAATGCGGCTCATAAAAAACTTGCAGAACTAGAAGCAAAAGGAAAACTTAGTGCTGTAATAACGCAGAATATAGATGGTTTACACCAAGCCGCTGGTAGCAAAAATGTTCTTGAATTGCATGGTAGTGTTTTAAGAAATCACTGTACTCTATGCCATACTTTTTATGATGAAAAATATGTAATGGCTAATAAAGATAAAGACGGCATTGCACGCTGCAATAAAGATTCTTGTAATGGAATTATAAAGCCAGATGTTGTTTTGTATGGGGAAAATCTTGACGAAGATGTAATAACACGCACTATATATGAACTGCAGAATGCAGATTTACTTATAATCGGGGGAACATCTCTTACTGTAAATCCTGCTGCAAGTTTTGTGCGTGCTTATGCAGGGGAACATCTTGTGCTTATAAATCTATCAGAAACGCCAAGTGATAGCATAGCATCTCTTGTTATACATGGTAAGATAGGGGAAGTGCTAAGTGCTATAAAAGTTTGAAATCTTTTATATACGAATAAGATTATGTGGTAGGGGTATTAACAGGTAATTTAGTGGTGGCACATAAAGTATACTAGAATAAGGCGGCATGTTGAGCATGTATTATTGCGTTATGACAGTGCTACCTTATCCGAAGATTTTTCGGGGCTGCCCCCCTAGCATAAAAATTATTTCATTACAAGACGCTGATTAACAGAGGTTTGTAGTGAATGTAGCTTACCTTTAAAGTCCACATCTTGCTTACCTGCAATAACTCCATCGCAAGCGGAACTTACAGCAGTTATATAGCCTAATATATCTTGTTCAAACTTTGAACCTAAAATCTCTTGGCATGGTTTCATTGTTAAGGTTGCTTCGTATATTGCTTTAATGCTAGCCTTTTCTTCTTGCCAGCTATCATTTAGGGAATCTGTCTTTTGCACTAAGTTGTTCATAGAAAGTCTAATCTGTTCTATAAGACTTATCTGTTTTTGTCCTTCATCATCTTCTTTTTTATTAAATAAAGTAGAAATAATTTTGCTAATAGACATATAATAAATCTATCGGTTTTTGTCTATAAAGGCAATAGTTTTATCACGGAAATCAATTTTTAACGTACACATATAAGGGAACCTCGAAAAACTCCCTTTCAGAAAGTTTTTTCGAGGTTCCTGCGAGTTGCAAGTCGCTATAATAGCGCGCCTTACAACATCG
>CAJOPO010000527.1 GCA_905236315.1 uncultured Treponema sp. | reverse complement strand
TGAGCGGAAACCCGCAGTCTTTATAGATTTTTCGCTACGCTCAAAATGACTGCTTGAAAATTTCAGCATACTTTCTGTAACACCATCTCCTATTTAAATATCACATCTCGCTGTATAGTGTAGCTGATTAAAAATAAAATAAGCTCAACTATTATTTTTAGTACATAAACTGGAATGTCAAAAATATTCCCTAATAACCGTATGCCAAAGTAGGAAGTAATAAATAAGAATAGTGCTAAAAGACAATAAAGTATAAAACTTTTGATTTTTTTATATTTCTTATTAAATACGAAATTCTTATTTACAAAAAAATTAAACCCAACAGAAGTAACCCTTGCTACTGCCATTGAAATAAATAATCTTTTTGTAAAGAAGTACAAAATAGAAAATATAACAAAATCCAGTATACTAGCAAATAAAGAAGAGAATGCAAACTTAAACAATAATTTGTATATCTTGATGCTATCTAATAAGGGGTTAAAGTGAGAAGCACTATTATTATCAAGGTAAATCGTTTTTATGGGAATCTGTATAATTGGAATAGAATGTGTTTTACAGTACAGTAGCATATTAGTTTCATATTCATACCTTTCGCCTTCTATAGTCATACATTGTTTTATAAAATCCATAGTAAAGGCTCTAAGCCCCGTCTGTGTATCTTGAATATTAAGACCTGTGAGCAAAGTAAATAAAACACGGGTAAGGCAATTACCAAAGCGACTTCTAAAAGGAATTGATTTATTAGAAAACTGTCTTACACCCAAAGAAAGTGTCGCACTTTCTTGAGATGCATTTACAATATTTAAAATATCAGGAATATCATGCTGCCCGTCTGCATCGCAGGTAACACATTTTGTGCAATTTGGATAATGCAATAAAATATGATTTATACCTGTCTTTAAGGCACGACCTTTTCCTTGATTAACGGCATGATGAACTATATCAGCATTGCAGCCATTTTGCAGTGTAGAAAAAAGGCTACTTTGTGTATCATTGCCATCATTAACAATTATGATTTTATAGTCACTTTCATTAAAATTTTTTTTTAAGGCTTCATCTAAGTGCTTAACAAAGGGAACAAAACTCTCTTCTGGGCAATAAACAGGAATAAGAACACATATCATAAAGCATTCATATCCTCAATTTTTATAAACTTTGCCCTTTCACCTCCATCATATAAAACAGTAAATACACCTTCTTTTATTTTCTCATTCACGTAATCATAAAAATCTAAAGCGGCTCCACCACTTACATATATATAATGTATATCTTCATCACGAATCTTTTGTAAATCTTGTTCTAAATTGGCAAGATGGGAAAATACATACTTTTTGCGTGCAAGGGAATCCTCACTAATCCAATATAAAGGCTGATAGTTCGATATATATGATGAAGTTTCCCCTGATACCTTATAAAAGTTTTCTATAAATACTGCAATATTGCCACCACGCTTCATTTTCTCTTTTTCTTGAGATGCTAAAAGAGCGGATTTGGGCTTTGTAAGTAAAGTGCCTACTAATACAATACATACCAACATAGCACAAACTAAAAGTGTTCGATAGGATTTATTATTTTTTACACACTCTAAAAGTTTATTTTTGTGTTTATTAAAAACATATTGTACTCCGCTACATTCAGAGTAAATAATCATAGGCCAAGCTAAATAACCATTTCGCAAATCATAAGAATAAAAGGCTGACCAAACAGTAAGATATACAAAACCAACTATGCCATACACTAAACGTATCTTCGTTTCTTGAAAAAATATAAACGGTAGCAATAAAAGTAATAAAATCTTAGGACCTGTAAAAAACTTTACAAATGCAGGAAACATTCTTTTATAAAAGGGAACTCCATTATAAATGCCGTTTGTAACATAAGAGATTTCAGAACTGTTTCTTCCGCGCAAGATATTGTATTGTGTGTAAGCATAAAAGAAGCCTGCCGTAATAATAACAATAAAAAGATATAAGACTAAAAACTTTAATCTACTACCCTTAGATGAAAACTTAAAAAACACAAGCGCAAGGATTGGATACATGGCAACAATATATAATCCTGCTTGTTTTACTAAAGAAGATGTACAAGCAATTATTGCGCCAATAACAAGATAGGTAAAATTATTTTCTTTATGAGCGTCTTCTAAAAATAAAAGGGAAGCAAAAGCAATACATGAAACAGGAATATCCACATAGCCTGTATGTACTTGTTTGGTTAAATAAAAATAAATAAGTAATAAAAAACTTGCTGCATAAGACTTTCTTTCTAATAAAGCTAAGGCAGTGCAATATAAATAAAGGGGAACTGTAGCCTTTGGTAAAAATTCAAGAGGAGCACGGCATAAACGATAAAAGATTGACCACTGAGCAGGAAGTGCTTGCGGATAGTGCCAAGTACCTAAAGGAATAGTAGCGTTATAAAAACTTGCTGACCAACGATTCCAAGATACAACGTCATCCCATGCACTAAAAATTTTAGGTGATGTAGTAAAGACGGTAAATAAGTATAAAAGAACGGTAAAGTATAGTAGGAATGAATTAACACCTATACATTTGCACGGGGGGGGGGTAATAAATTTACAGTTTTTAAATTTATTTATAGCTAGTATAAATAATATTTCGGCTATTCCGAGTGCATATAGAACTTTAGTTTTGTATAAATGTAGTGCACATAAAGAATAAACAGCAAAATAATTTAAAAGCAGGCTAAATATGATTACAACTAATAATCCCATAAAGAAGCTTAATTTAAATTTGTCTCTATCTACAACATAAAGTAAACTTAATAAAGCATATCCTGGCAAAAAATACATCATTAACGTGCCAAATATTGTTAAAACGAACATATTTGCTACGATACAATTATTTTTTTATTTTTGCAATAAGTTTATCCTAAATTTTTTGGCGATGTTACAAAATGTATGCTATATTTTAGCCCCGAAATACGTTCGGAAGACATGACTACTACTGGGAACCTCGAAAAACTCCCTTTCAGAAAGTTTTTCGAGGTTCCTGCGAGTTGTAAGTCGCTATAATAGCGCGACTTACAACATCG
>CAJOPO010000526.1 GCA_905236315.1 uncultured Treponema sp. | reverse complement strand
CTGTGAGAGGCTCCTCAATACGACCTCCCAGATGGTGACTCTCGCTTTTATTTCGGTGTTAATCAGGAAATTTTAGACAGGCTCTTATTAAAACAAAATCAACACAAGGTGTTCAAGTTTCGTATGAATATGACAGCAAAGGAAATGTAATTCGCGAAACTACCACGAATTCAAATTATACTCATGATTATTATTATGAGTATGAGTATCATGAAAATGGAAAAATTGCCAAAGAAGTTATGTATGCAGATATTTAGTTACTAGCATAAAGGCTAACGAAAGGACTTCATAATGTACATTAAGCACATTATGAAGAGCTAGTGCCATATTTACATTTTAATCAAATTATACTTTTGCGTACCTAGACCTATCTTTTCTGCATGGAGCAAGGTTTCTTTCCAAACAGCAGCAGGCTCGCTATCATGCCATAGGTCTTCTGTTATCTTTAAGCCACGAGAAACATTATCTGTAATGCGCGTTCCAGTAAAACGCTGTGCTTTTTGGCATAAATCAGAACAGGCCTTATCTAGTGCAACAGGGTCAAAGCTTGCTGCCATGCCTATGTTTGGAATAAGGGGGGCATCATTATAACCGTGACAGTCGCAATAAGGGCTTACATCTAAGATTAAACTAATATGAAAGCAGGGGCGACCATAGCAAACCGCTTGCGTATACTCTGCCATTTTGCGATTAAGGTCTTCAAAGGCTCCTTCATTAGGATTAGAGATTGCGTCAAAGTTACAAGCCCCTATGCACCTTCCACAACCTTTGCACAAAGACTGGTCTATAAAAGCACTTCCATTTTCAAAAGAAATAGCATCAGAGCCACACTCTTTTGCGCATTTATGGCATTTTCTGCATAGACTTTGTTCAACCTCTGGCTTGCCGTCTTTATGCTGTTCCATCTTACCAGCACGGCTACCACAGCCCATACCAATATTCTTTATGGCACCGCCAAAGCCCGCTTCTTCATGCCCCTTAAAGTGACTTAGACTTATAAACACATCTGCGTCCATTATAGCGCGGCCTATTTTTGCGCTCTTACAGTATACGCCATTTTTTACAGGCACTTCTATTTCATCAGTACCTTTTATGCCGTCCCCTATAATAACATGGCAGCCTGTAGTTGCTTGCATAAATCCATGCTGCAAGGCTATGTCTAAATGGTCTAAAGCATTCTTTCTTTTGCCTGGATATAGGGTATTACAATCTGTAAGGAAGGGTCTACCGCCTAATTCTTTTACTAAGTCTGCAACAGCCTTTGCATAATCAGGACGCAAATAAGAAAGATTTCCTTCTTCTCCAAAGTGCATTTTTATAGCAGTGAACTTACCTTCAAAGTCTATATTTGCAATGCCTGCCTTGCGACAAAGTTTTTTTAGTTTTAGAGGTAGTCCTCCATCTTCTTGGGTACGAAAATCTGTAAAATATACATCTGAAACTTTTTTCTCTCCCACTTTTCTCTCCTTACACAACTATAAAAAACTCACAACCAAAATCTAAAACCTAAGTTT
Source organism: uncultured Treponema sp. (assembly GCA_905236315.1). Lineage (GTDB taxonomy): Bacteria > Spirochaetota > Spirochaetia > Treponematales > Treponemataceae > Treponema_D. Next base: position 620 of record CAJOPO010000526.1, on the reverse strand, counting down.
ACAGGGGAGTGTCTTACAGGAAACATTACAATGCCACTGTCAAAAGTAAAATCCATTCCTAGTTCTAAAGCAACTTGCAAATATAACTCTAAATTGCCAAAAAACAGCATATTAGTTCCTATTACGGCTCGTGCACCTGCAAAATTTATTTCGCTATCAAGATTTGTACCTGCGGCAAGCCCCATTCCGTAGAACCAGCCCCAGTTGCCACTTATAACAGGATTTGCAAACCAATAGTCTGCTATAAATCCTGCATGAAAAATTGTTCTATAGTTAAAATTTATTTCAGCCCCTATTACAAGTGGAATATAAGAACTTTTCATTGTAAAGGCTATATTACCGTCAAGAACTTCTTTACCAACTGATGAACCTATATGAAAACCAAATCCTATAGTTTTAGCAGAAGCACATGATACTGATATAATTAAAAATTCAAAAGCTATTATGAATTTTCTTTTCATATTAATTCCCATTTGCAAAAGTGTAACATAAAAGAAATGCTTTGGCTAGGAGTTTTTTAATATACACATATAAGGAAACCTCGAAAAACTCCCTTTCAGAAAGTTTTTCGAGGTTCCTGCGAGTTGTAAGTCGCTATAATAGCGCGACTTACAACATCG
>CAJOPO010000525.1 GCA_905236315.1 uncultured Treponema sp. | reverse complement strand
TGGCACCTGCCATACAGGTAGTTGGACATGTTTTTCTAGTGAAGTTGATGAAGAAAGTTCTATGGAACGCCTTTATTCCACTATTGCCGAACGCTTTGCAAATCCACGTCATGGTAGTTATACGGCTACCTTAGATGACAAGAGAGTGCGTGAAAAGATAATGGAGGAAGCAGAAGAGCTTACAGATGATGCAGAAAGCAAAGAAGATGTTATTTGGGAAGCAGCAGACCTCTTATATTTTATAAGTGTTCTTATGTATAAAGAAGGAGTTAAATGGAAAGATGTTCTTGATGAGTTAGATAGGAGACATAAGGAAAAATAATTTTTTATGAATATAGATTTAGAAAGCACCATATATTCTTTACCAGGTATTATTTTGGGGCTTACATTACATGAATATTGCCATGCCTTTGCCGCTTATAAACTTGGAGATTACACTGCAAAAGAAGAAGGTCGTCTCTCATTTAACCCTATAAAGCATATAGACCCTATAGGATTTATTTTCATTATAATAGCAGGTTTTGGTTGGGCAAAGCCCGTTTCTTTTAGACAGTCTAACTTAAAAAATCCCCGTAGAGATAAAGCTATCATTGCAGCAGCAGGACCGTTTTCCAATTTACTTTTAGGAATTGCCTGTCTTTTTGTAGTAAAGATTTTTATGTTTGCTGTTTTACATATATATTATGCAACTGGCATAGCTATTCCTGATATGATTTATACTATAATAGGTAATGTCTTATTATATTCTGGAATTATTAATTTAAGTTTATTCATATTTAATATGCTCCCCCTACCTCCACTAGATGGTAGCCACATCTTTCTCTCTGGAGTACGTTTATCTGCCACACAAGAAGAACAATTTATGCGCTGGGGTTCTATAATACTTTTTGTCATAATAATAGCAGAAAATACTATGAATATTGATATAATTCCCACCCATCTATTTACACAATGGGTTGCTAGCTTAATTTTAGGATAAGCTATAGATAGGAGGAAGAAAATGATAAAAATTCAAAAAGCAGAAGATTTAGAAGATAGTTTTTTTGAAGGTCGCAATTTTACAGAAACAATAGAAAGCGTACAACAAACTCTAATAAATGTAAAAGAAAAAAAAGACGCTGCTTTACATGATTACAGTGCAAAATTTGATGTTTCTTCCCCATTAACCTTTGAAATTCCTAAGAGAGAATTAGAACTTGCTGCAAAAAAAATGGAGCAATCAAATCCAAACCTTTATAAATCTCTACAATATTCCCATGATTTAGCTCTAGAGTTTGCGTTAAAACAAAAAGAATCATTTTACGACTTTGAAGAAGAACTAAGACCAGGTGTAATTACAGGTCAAAAAAATATACCTGTAGAAAGAGCGGGCGTTTACGTACCTGCGGGGCGTTTTCCATTACTTTCTACAGTAGTAATGACTACAACTCCAGCACTAGCTGCGGGAGTAAAGGAGATTATCCTCTGCACCCCTCCAAGAGTACATCCAGATGACAAAATAAAAGCAGAGCAAGAAGGCTTAGGTGTGCAAGGAAAACCTTTTATAAATGGAAAGCCTTATGCAGACGAAAATATAATGGCAGCAGCATATATTTGTGGTGTTTCGCGAGTGTTTGCTTGTGGAGGAGCACAAGCTATTGCTGCAATGGCATTCGGTACAGAAAGTATTCCACGCACAGATGTAATTGTCGGACCAGGAAACAAATATGTAGCAGAAGCAAAAAGAATGGTTTATGGGAGTGTAGGAATTGATATGGTTGCAGGTCCTACAGAAGTATTCATTATAGCAGATTCAAGTGCAAATCCAGAATGGGTAGCAGCGGATTTACTTGCACAAGCAGAACATGACATAGTAGCACAGCCTGTTCTTGCCACCCCTGACTCAGAATTAGCACACAAAGTAGCCATAGAAATAGAGAAACAATTAGAAACACTCCCTACAAAGCAAACAGCAGAGCAAAGCATTAATAATCAGGGACGTATAATTATAACCAATAGTATTGAGCAAGCTGCAAAAATTGCTAATAAAAAGGCACCAGAACACTTAGAACTTGCCATGCAAGCAAGCGAAGAACGTGATAAGATAGAAAAAATGTTACATAACTATGGCTCCCTTTTTATAGGTCATTATTCTGCAGAGGTATTTGGAGATTATTCAGCAGGGCTAAATCATACACTACCAACTTCTTGTAGTGCTCGCTTTACAGGGGGGCTATCTGTGCGTATGTTCTTAAAGACCGTAACAACATTGCGTACACAAAAAGGTTCTACAGGCATGGTTAATTCTGCAACGGCTGCCGCATATTTAGGAGATGCAGAAGGGCTTTTTGCTCATTCAAAAGCAGCACGATTAAGACTTTTGTAATTACACTTTTAACGCTACGCAAAAACTAAAAATACCTTTAATTTGCTGTAAGGAGTAAAGATGAAGATTTATAAATTAGGTGAAGAAGTTTTAAGACAGCAATGTACCCCAGTCGAGCTTGAAGAAATAAATGATGAGCTAAGAAAAACTATTGCCGAAATGTTTGATACTATGATAAGTGCAGACGGAGTTGGACTAGCAGCTCCTCAAGTAGGTATTCCAAAACGTTTTTTTGTCATAATGTCTGACGATGATATAAAAAGGGTATTTATAAACCCTGTAATAACAAAGACATCTACTGAAACCTGTAGTTATGATGAAGGTTGCCTTTCTATTCCTGGAGTTTCTGAAAGCATTACTCGTCCAGCTTCTATAAGTATAACCGCATTAAATGAAAATGGTAAAAGATTTACTATGGAAAATGTAGATGGGCTTTTAGCACGAATAATCCAACATGAAAATGACCACCTAGATGGTGTTTTATATATAGACCGAGGTGATAAGCAATTTAAAGATGATACTGTAGCACAATTCAAAAAACGTGCTGCTAAAGCAGAAAAAAAAGCTATTTCAAGGGCAAAAAAGCAAGCTGCAATCGCTGCAAAAATAGCCGCTAAACAGACAAAGAAAGGTGTGCGCTAATGCTTAGAGTTATTTATGGCGGAAGTCCGCAAGCTTCGTCTAAGGCACTAGAGCTAATATTGAAAGACAGTTGGATGTCTAGTTCTACACCAGAGCAGCAATATAAAATAATTGGAGTTCTCACAAATCCGCCTTCTACACAGGGTAGACATTCGGACTTAATCCCCACAGAAGTTGCTCATTATGCACAAATATGGAATGAGGCACGTGATGACGGCATTGTTATATTGACCCCAGAACATTTAAAACAAGAAGCGCGAGAACAAATAGCTGCATTGCACCCTGATATATTTGTCTGCTTTGCTTATGGGCATATATTAGGACCTAAGTTTTTTTCTTTATTTAGATATGGTGGTATAAATCTACATCCATCGCTACTTCCTAAATACAGAGGGGCGACCCCTGTAAATGCAGCCATATTAAACTGTGATAAGGAAACTGGTTATAGTATACAAAAAATGGCTCTAGGCATAGACGAAGGCGATGTAATAGCTATGGATAAAACAACCTTAACAGGTACAGAAACCGCAGAATCCTTGCTTTCACGATGTGCTTTACATGGTGCTATAGGCATAACCAATATATTACGTTACATTGCAAAAAATGGGAAATTACCACCTGCTTTTCAACAAGAGGGGGAGGCAAGCTATTGCACCATCATAAAAAAAGAAGATGGAAAAATAAATTGGAAATTGTCAGCAGAAAAGATAGATGCACAAATACGAGCCTATACTCCATGGCCAGGTTGCTTTACAACGTTAAATGGACAGCAGTTAAGAATATTAAAAGCTCGTGACGCTGCAAAAGTTGCATTACAAGATAATTCTATACCCAAAAATACAGTAGCTGTTCCAGGTACTGTGCTTTCTTATAATAAGCAAAGAGGAATATTAATTCAAACAGGCGATGGTGTTCTTATCGTAACTGAGTTACAATGGCAGGCAAAAAAAGCTATGGATTATAAATCTTTTATGAATGGAGCAAGAGGTTTTATAGGAACTGTTCTTGATTAATACAGAGGATAAACTATGAGTGAAAACGATGAAATTGAAAACAAAGAAAAGAAGAATAAAAAAGGATTTGGTGTTTCTTTTAAAAACCAAGTAAGTGGTTTTGCAGCAGGAGGTATTCCACTTTTCTTTACTATGGTTCTTTCTTTTTTAGTAATGGGTGTTGTAGCAGTTGCAATCTTTTTTGCTGCGGTTCAAGGAGAAGAAAAAGTTATGGTTCCTGCTGTTGTAGGAAAGTCCCTTACAACAGCCCTACTAGAAATGCAACAAAAAGCACTATATCCAGAACTCATTCTTAGATATTCTGATGTTCCTGGTCAACAAGGGATTGTTTTAGAACAAGACCCCATTGCTGGCTCTATAGTAAAAGCCTATCGCACAATAAAAATTACAGTAAGTCGTGGTATGCAACTAGATAGAATGGAAAACTATGTAGGAAAACAAATAGACCCTGTGCAAGAAAAACTCCAATTACTTTTTAATGATAATAGTCAATTAATAAAAATAGCCTCTCCTGTTTATCAAAAAGATTCTTCCCCTCTTGGAACTATAATAGCCCAATATCCTACAGAAGGCACGTTACTAGATGAAGATATAAAGATACAACTTATAGTTAGTTCTGGAAATCAAGATGTAATGGTACAAACACCAAATATCGTTGGCATGTCTTTGCAGCAAGTATATAGCGTTATGGAAAGTAATCAAGTAATATTTGATTTTTCTATGACAGAAAATGCTAGTATACAAGAAGCTAGCGTAAGTTCTCAAGATAACACAGCTTCACAGTTACCATCTTTTACACGCATAAATGCTACCATAGCTTTCCCCTCTCAAAATGTAGAAGGAGAATATGTTTATGGCATTTTCTCTTACAAACTTACAGAATATCCATATCCAGTTCCGCTACATTTAGAAAGCATAGATAATGACGGAAATACAACAGAAATTGTAAGTTTTAGTCATCCAGGAAAAGACGTATATATTCCTTACAAAGTAAAAAAAGGAAGTGTTCTTTCTCTATATATGATGGATTCTCTTATTACTCAACAACAAGTAAATTAATAAATGAACGCCCCCCAACGCAGAGCCTAGTTGTACTGCAACACTGGGGTATCGTTCGTTCTTATAAGGTATTGCAGTCAGGTTTAATACCCTTATTCAACACAAGCATCGGGATATTAAACCCTCCGCACGAATAAATATCAGGGAACCTCGAAAAACTCCCTTTCAGAAAGTTTTTCGAGGTTCCTGCGAGTTGCAAGTCGCTATAATAGCGCGACTTACAACATCG
>CAJOPO010000524.1 GCA_905236315.1 uncultured Treponema sp. | reverse complement strand
TACAATCGTGTAAACTTGGTCTAGGCTGATTTCAGTCATGGCGTAACTCCTTTTATTTTTTGCTACAAATAAAATTTTAAGGTTTTACGCCTTTTTTGTAAACCTCCTAAATTAAGTCGAAATTTGGGCAAATATATTACAAAGGACGCTTTATTTTCCAAGATTTCGTCCTTACTTATGCTTCTATGATAGTGATAACACAGCAAAATAGCAAATACTTTATTTCTATTACAGATAATACTTTTTAGGTATGGTAATTCTGCAAGCTCGGTGGATAGACAAAATAAACTGTTATGTTTTTGGTAATTTATATAATATCACATTTTACATTACCAGCATACTTTTATAACACCGCTAGATAAAGCTATTCTTAAATCTTTTTGTAATCAACTTGACCTGCATTGTAAAATACATGGACACGACAAGCAAGTGATTTTGCATTTTTAAGAAAAAACTGTATATCGTACGCATAGCCACTCATAATATCATCAGGGTGATAATGCAATTTTACAATACTTTCTTTTCCCTGTGCAGTACATCGCCCAATGGCACTATTTAGCACTATTAAGTCCTGTACAACTGGCAAATAGCGTTCTATGTGTTTTTGCTTATAAAGAATACAAACATATTCTATCTGTAAGGCTTCGATTTCTTCTAATGTATATAAATCTTTTTTTATAAAAGGAACAAAATGGGTAAAAAAATCACTAGCTTTTTGCTTTAGGGGCTTTAAGATTGCGCAAAACCAGGGAACAGCCATTCCTTGTGTATAAAAAATGTTAACAGCCTTTGCCAAATTAGACGCTTCTTGAATATCTCTTTCTGGAAAAGTAGGACTTTTTATCACATTATAAGGAGGATTATTTTGCCACACAAGTCCAAAAGATGATGCATTTTCATACAAAGTAGTTCCTGACAAAACACTTAAACAAAAAAGTTCTATATTATTAGGATACAAAGAAATAGCAAAATCAATACTTTCCTTAAATCCATTTAGGCTATCTCCAGGCAGTCCATATATCAAATCAAAGCCGAATATAGCACCACTTTTATTAAGCAAAGCAATATTTTTTTCAAAAAGTTTTTTATTAAAAGAACGATGTATATTTTCTAACACATTTTGATGTATACTTTGTAAGCCTATTTGTAAACTACACGGAATAGACGCAAATGCAAAAGCTAATTCCTTATCTATAAATTCTGCGCGAACTTCAAAATAGAAAAATATATCAGGAGCTTTTTGCTTAATTAAGCGCAACATAGAAAGTGCTCGTTTTTTATCGGCATTATATGTGGGGTCCAATACAAATATCTGGGAAACATTTTGTTTTTTGAATAATTCAAGTTCTTTTTTTAGTCTTTCTATTGGTAAATAGCGTATTTTGCTTTCTCCCTTACTCTCATAACAATAAGAGCATTTAAAAGGACACCCACGAGCAAGTTCCCAGAGAGCACCACCATATTTATTACAATTTAGAGTACCATCTAAATAAGGAGAAGCCAAAAAACTTTCATTTTGAGGAATTGAGCGTAATATCGTTTTATGATTTTTATTAGAGGGAACATATATTCCTTGAATTCCAAGCTTTAAGCCATAAGGGGCATCTTTATTTTCTTTTATATTACCCCCCGAAAGCAATGCAGATAATAACAAAGGAACAGAATACTCTCCCTCACCTGCAATACTATAATCAAAATCTATAAATGATTCTGGATTTGCAGTAGCTTCTGGTCCCCCTGCAATACATATTATTGAAGGATTTAACTTCTTTATCTCTATAGCAATCCTTGTTAATATATCCCTATTCCAAACATAAATACTAAAACAAACTGCAAAAAATTCTTTAAGGCTATAAGCAATATCCTTATAGGATAATTTTTTATCTTCATTAGAGTAGCAGACAAGGTCTACTATAAATTTATCCTTTGTATGTAAATCATTCTTTATTGCAGAAGCAATGCATGCAGCCCCTAATGGTAACGCTTGTGGGGAGGTCTCTGCTAAAACTGTAAAACAAGCTACATGTTTCTTTTCTTGTATCATATAAAAATGATACCGCATAAAAGAAATTTTATATAGTGTAATGAATGTAAAATATAAAAAATATAGGGTAAAATTTTTATGAAAAAAGAAAAGTAAAACAATATAAACTTACTAGATAAAGCACAATAAAACTATAAAAGAATAAAATAAAACTCAAAAAAGATGATTTATAAAGAGAGAAAATATAGAATCATTAATATGGAAACGCTATATAAAATTCCTACTCTAAATATATTAGAGTAGGAAATATTTATATAACATTAACCCTTTTTAATTTATATTATAGCCTAATACAAATTAAAATATTACTTCTATTTTAAAGAAGCGCTGATGCGCTCAAGTACCTTTTTACGATCCAATGGCTTAACTATATAGTTTTTTGCACCAGCAAGAAGCGACTTTTTTACAAGTTCTTCTTTACCTAAAGCACTAACCATAACAACACGAGCGTTCTTGTCAAAAGCCATAATTTGCTCCAATGCAGTAATACCATCCATACGTGGCATAGTAATATCCATTGTTACTAAATCTACATTTGGACAAAGTTCCTTATACTTATCAACGCCCTCTTTGCCGTCTTGAGCGGTTGCCACAATCTCATAGCCATCGCTACTGAGAATCTGAGTCAACTGCGTCGCAACAAACATGGAATCATCAACTACAAGCACACGGAATTTTGAGCCATCAAGCTTCACACCTTCAGGTGGACGCTCATTAATTGACGGAAAATCCTGTTTTGTTTTCATAATCTATACTCCTTATTAATCATGTACGTTCGCGTATTGCAACGTTAACTTCTATTTTTCCATATTCAGTAATGAGAGGAACTATAAGAGCTTCTACATTCTCATCATGTCCACCCAATGCTGCAATTTCCATCTTTTCACCTGCAAACAAAGCAGGTGGAGTAAGGTCAAATTTAAATCCCAATTCATGCAACTTTGTAACTGCTTGAGCAGTAATTAAATTTGCAAGTTCACTAATTGTAGCTTTTGCTAAATCATCAAATGCTTCTAATTTTTCATTATTCATTTGAGAAGCTATATTAAGTGCTGTTTCAAATGTCATATCAAAAAGAACACGACCTTCTACATCACCAGCAAGACCTACCAAAGCTGCAACTCCCATAACAGGCATAGCAGTCGATTTTAAGTATAAATCACCACGCTTTACATCTGCACCACCAAGAACTTCTTTTAAAACTCTATAAGAAGTTTCAACGAATGGGTTAATGTACTCTACTCTCATCAATGTCCCCCTGAATATTATATCAGTTCATTATAAGTTTATTACTATTTTGAATATAGTGCAATGCTTCCAGATTGTTTTTTTATCCATCCTGGCACTGCAATATTTTCATTTGCTCCAACTATAATTACGCCATTACCTTTTACCTTTTCAGCAAAATCATTAAGCATTGTATTCTGAGAAGCTTCTGGTAAGAAAGAAATAATATCTCTTGCAAATACAATATCAATTGGTGGTAAGTTATTAGTATTAACGCAATCATGATATTCAAACATTATCATATCTTTTATTTCTTTTGTAAAAGTCCAATCCCCACTTACTGACTTAGTAAGATTCGGCTGATACCAATCTGTACTAACCTTATCACTTACAGTCATTAACGGAGCATTAGAAACATTCAACAAATCAATATCATGTGCATAGATACGAATATGTGCGTTAGGATAACGCTTCTTTAACAAACATGCTAAAGAATAAGACTCAAAACCTTTTCCACAGCCAGGATTCCATACAACAATGTTTTTTGCACTATTATCAGGAAGTGCCTTACTTACTTCTTGTGCATATTGTTCACTCCACCAATCTCCAGTAAATGGCGAATAGAAAGGTTTTAGGAAAGCTTCTGCATCAGAATCATTTTGTAACTGAGTTTTCTCAGAACCACGTTCCTTTTTCCAAGTTTCATAGCGTTCCTTAACCCAATTCTCTGTAATGCTATTAACTACAAATTTTTTTAAATTTTTCAAAGATTCAGCAATAAAATTATAATCAACGCTTTCCTCTTTTTTTATTTCTTCTTTAGTAGGAGCCTTTGGCTGAGATTTAGAAGCAGACTCTTTAGAAGCATTTACGTCTTTCTGTGTTTGTTCAGCTTTTTGTGCAGCAACTTCCGCAGCAGCAGCTTGGCGTTGCTCTAATTGAGCTTGAGCAGTTTCTGCAAGTTCCTTTTCTTCCTCTGGAGTCCTTATGCCAAATATCTTATCAATATCTAAAAGCACATATAAATGACGTTGAGCCTCAACAACCCCACTAATATATTTTATATTTATATCTCCAAAAAGAGGATGTGGAGGTTGTATTGTACTCTTTTGTATACCTACAACTTTATCAATAGCATCTACAACAACACCAAAAGTCTGTTCACCAACAGTAACGATAAGCATATTTTCTAATACATTATCATCATGTTCAGCAACTGAAATATTAAAGAATAAACGCAAATCAATTATAGGAATAATTTCTCCACGCAAATTATATACACCTAAAACAAATGGTAAAGTATTAGGTACATAAGTAAAATGACCTGCCTTAGCAATTTCTTTAACTTTCATTATATCAATGGCATAATCTTTCCCTGCTAGTGAAAAAGACACCATTTTATAATCTATAACTGTGGACTTTTGCTTTTCTTCCTCTAATTCTTCTTGAGTAAGAGTACCACTATCTTGAGCCTGTGCAGTTGTACTTGCAAGTATATTTAGTTTATCTTGTATTGTTGCCATCTACTTATCCTCTGCTTGCATTTCTAATAGCTTCTTGTTCACGTGATTGCTGAGCATTTATTTCTTGTTTTACACCGAGTTCCAAAAGTTGATTTACATCAATAATCAAAGAGACTGAACCATCACCTAAAATAGAAGCCCCCGCTATAGCTGGAGATGTAGTAAATTGATCACGCAATGGTTTTATAACAACATCTTCCTCACCAATTAAGGCATCAACCATAACACCAATTTTCTTTTCTTGAGACCCTACAATTACGATAAAGCAATATTCGCCATCTGTAGAATTCCTAATATTAAATAGCCTATTCAAGCGCAATATAGAAATCACTTCATTTCGAACATTTAATACTTCATAGTTATCAATAGTATTAATACTGTCCTTCTTTACACGCTGACTTTCAATAACGTTAGCTATAGGTATAGAATATACCTCTTTACCAACACGAACTAATAAACCTTGAATGATAGCAAGTGTTAAAGGCAAGCGTATACTAAACTTTGACCCCTTATAACGCTCACTTGTTACATTTATCGTTCCCTTTAATTTTTCTACCATTGTCTTAACAACATCAAGACCTACACCACGTCCTGAAACATTACTTATTTTATCACTAGTAGAAAAACCTGGCAAGAATATTAAATTATACGCTTCTTGGTCTGATAAAACCTTATTCGGACTTATCAAACCTTTCTTGATAGCTTTATCACGAACTTTTTCAACTTCAATACCTTGACCATTATCAATAATATCAATAACAATCATATTTCCTTCATTAGAAGCTTTTAACCATAATTTACCAGTTTCCTCTTTACCCTGTGCCGTACGTTCATCTGGTGGTTCAATACCATGGTCAACAGAATTACGAACACAGTGCATTATAGGGTCCAATAAATCATCTACAACAGTTTTATCAAGTTCTGTTTCTTCACCTTCAATTATTAAATCAACTTTACGACCTAAATCTCTACTTAAATCGCGAACTACACGAGGGAAACGATTAAATATAGTTCCAATAGGAACCATACGTATCTTCATAACACCCTCTTGTAACTCACTAGCAATGCGTCCTAAATTTTGGGTAGAAGAACGGAATTTACTTGCTGTTGTCTTAAATTCATTCTCAAAGCTATCAAACCAGTTAGCTGTAGCACCATATTGGTCGGTTATCTTTTGTCTAATATCTTTCATGTTAGAACCATTCTGTAATTCCTCTGCAAATTTAGGAAAATCTTCTAACAAATGATGCTGTTTTTCTTTGAAAGACACATTTAAATTCTGTAATTGAACTTGCAAATCTGCCATGTGTAAGCCAATCTGATTAAAAGAAGCCTTTGTAATAACAGTTTCACTTACTAAGTTCATTAAATTATCTACACGCTTTGAATCTACCCTAAGAATTGCACCAGCCTGTGATACTGCATGCCCTGCGGGAGCAGATGTCTTTTTAGCCTGCTGCACATTTGCAGGAGTAGCAGGTACAGATGTACTTGTATCTTTTGCAGGAGGCTGAGCTGTTGGTTTTTCCGCAGCTGGGGCAGGTGCTTGCTGTTGTGTAGGAGCAGCAACAGGTTGTGTAGCTACAGGCACTTCAGAAGCAGATAGGGTACTTACACCACCCTCTTTAGTTAATTGTGCATCTATTGCTAATGTAACATCATCCAAAAAGGCTGTATCTTCCAAATCAGAACCAGAAGCAGAAGTTGCAACATAATAAACGACCTGTGGGTGAAATTCATCTTCATATAATGCTTCAAAATCAGGCACTGTCTTAAGAACAGTACCATTATTTTTTAATGCTGCAAAAACTTGAATACCACCAACACTATTCATTGGATTTGATTCATCAAAAGTAACATTTACAGTCCATAATTTCTGGTCATCAGGGCAAGCCTGTTTTAACTCTTGGAACTCCTCATCAGTAAGAGGTGGTACAGGAGGCATACCATTATCATTTTGAGGTGCTGCAGGAGCCTGTTCAACTTTTGGTTTAGCACCTACCATACCAGCAGGAAGTTGTACATGTGCTTTAGATTTTTTGCTAGACTTTTCTGGAATATATGATTTTATTTTATTTACAACATCAGAAACATCTTCCTCATAAGGTGTACCACCCTTTCGTGTTTCCAACATTGCCTTTATAGTATCAATACTAGTAAGCAAGATATCTACTATAGGTTCTGAAACACCAACACTTCCACCGCGAAGTGCATCAAGCAAATCTTCTACATCATGACAGAACGCTGTTAATTCTGTCATCTCAACTGTAGCGGAGCCACCTTTTAATGTATGGGCGGCACGGAATATTTCATCTATAGCATCATGATTAGATGGGTCATTTTCTATAACGAGAATATTGCTCTCTAGAGTTTCCACTTGTTCTTCAGCTTCAGTAAAAAAATCTCTGAGAAGTTCTTCGTTGTTAGCGTCAAGATAATCACTCATATATTATATTTTAACCTCTTCCAAACATAAGTCAAGTTAAAACACCCATTTTTAGAAAAAAATTCCCCTTCAACTTGCTCTACATTAGAGCATAATGCAAGAATTAAAAAAAGTCTACATTATTTTTTACTGTTACCGAAAATTTATTAAAAGAAATCTCAAAGAGGGCTATTTATGGAAAAGCATATAACCAGACTATTCAAGACTATTGTCATCTGTGGTATTGTATCCACAACAGCAAATGCTCTTGAACTTCCATACTTCTCAGGCGAAACTGGAGTATTGGGTATTGCTGATATGACCCCATCCCTTAATATGCAATCTTTTTTAGCAGGACAAGTTAATATAGAAAATAATTTAATTTTAAGAGGTGATTTTTATTTAAACACGGATGATATGTTTTCATTATTTGATACCCCTTCAACTACCAAAGATAAAAATGCAACAGTAGGGATAGGGGAACTATCCGTAACATATTCAATATCTCCAAACACCATGACACATTACTTTAGTGCATTTTTAGGAGAATATGAGCCTATTGGTTCTGATGTTTTCCTCCAAAGGCAGTTTGGAATAGAAAATATAAGTTCAAGATTTTTAGAAAGTTGGCAAGGTTTAAATGGGGCTTCAATTTACCCATTTTACGGACTTGGAGCATCTTACGTAGCTCATGTCAATCAAAATATTGTAGCAGGCGCATACATTTTTAGAAGGGCAGAAAGTTCTAATTCAGAAAGCAACAGTTCAGAGGATAATGAATCTAACAAATCTTTAGAAGGAATGTTACGAGTAGGAATTGTACTTCCAAATTTTGTAATGGATATAGGCGGAAGCATAGGCTTTTCTTATTCAAACAAATACGGTTCTGGCGAGTCTGCTACAAAAGTTATACTTTTAATAGATAAACTAATAGTCAATGCAGGAATGAATATGCTTGTAAACATAGGAAATGACGGAGCCGTGTTTATGCAGTTAGGCTTTGCGGAATTAGAATTAGATCCAAGCACCACACAAACCGAATTAGACTTTGATAAATTTTACTTTTTATTTGAACCTCGTATACACTTTCCTGTAGTTGATGTCTATTTTACAGCATTTGAAATTCCTTTTAAAAGCCAAGACTCTATGTTATATTTAACATATTCATCTAGTAAAACATATCAATCAAGTATGGGATTTAATTTATGCATATCATCGGATGTACTTCAATTTAAAAACTCACCAATTACGGTAGGAAGCCATTTTACATTTGCTTTCTGTGGCTCAAACATAAAATCAATACTAACACAAATATTAGACTCCACCATAGATCCACAATTTACAATAAGTCCTTTTGCCACTATAAACATAAACAATAGCAGTTCCTTAACAGTATCATTACGAGTTAGCTGCATAGACCTAATGCAAACATGGAAAAATGGAGGAGTAAAACTTAATTTAGGATACAGAACTCAAATTCAAAGATGATAATCTTTTACATGCTTCCTCTATATCCTCTCTCTTACCAAAACAACTAAAGCGTAGATAATTTTCACCTGCAGGACCAAAACCACTACCAGGAGTAGTGACAATATGGCATTTATCCAATATGATATCAAATATATCCCAACTTTTATAATTAGGAAACTTGACCCATAAATATGGAGAATCCCCTGTATAATATACTTTCACACCTACTTCTTTAAAATTAGAGCCATTTAAAGTTTCTTTCATGATTGCAGCATTTCCTAGATAATAATCTACAAGACCTTTTGTTTCTTTTATGCCTTCTTCATCTAAAACAGCAAGCCCACCTCGTTGGGCTATGTTACTAGCCCCATTAAATAAAGTAGTCATTACCCTATTCCAGTCTTGCTTAACGCTAGTACCATCATCAAATTTCAATTCAGATGGTACAACAGACCAGCCAAGTCTTACTCCGGTAAATCCTGCAAGTTTAGAAAAGGAATTAACTTCTATAGCACAATTTTTTGCACCATCAATTTCATAAATAGTTTTTGGGATTCCATTATTTCGTATAAATGCAAAGTAAGCAGCATCATATATGATTATACAACCATTAGAAAGAGCATAGTCAACTAATTGTTTCAACTGCTCTTTAGTGTTCGCTGCACCTGTTGGATTATTAGGATTACAAAAATATATAAGAGTATTCGGTTTTATTAAATTCAAATCTGGGAAAAAGTTATTTTCAGCAGTACATGGCAAATAAGTTACCCCTTCATAACCTGTATTTTCTAATTTTCCTGTACTTCCCATAATAACACTTCCATCTACATAAACAGGGTATGCAGGGTCTTGTACAGCAATTTGTACATTTGAGCCAAATAAAACCTGTATCCTTGCTATATCACATTTTGCTCCATCAGATATAAAAACCTCTTCAGGCAAAATAGTATCAGAATACAAAACTTTTGCTATTTTCTGTCGCAATTCACTAAGCCCCTGTTCATCACCATAACCAGAATATCCTTCTTGGGTACCTAGTCCATTAGCATAATCAACCATAGCTTTTGTTATATGGGGAGTAAGTGGTTCTGTTGTATTACCAATGCCCAAACTAATAATTTTAGCATTAGGATGACTTTCTTGATATTCTCTTCTACGCTTTGCATCTTCAGGAAACAAATAACCAGAAACTAATTTAGAAAAGCCTTCATTTCTTTTTATCATAAATATTCTCTCCGATTGATAATATTAAAACAAATAAATACTCTGTTCATTCATCAATATCTATATAAAATATACTATGTATCTATATTTTATCAAGTATTCTGTTTCTATATAACGTTCAAAAAGTATAGGATTACAGTTACAAGGGTATCGACTATGTGAACTTCACCTTCTATAAGTAAAAATTT
>CAJOPO010000523.1 GCA_905236315.1 uncultured Treponema sp. | reverse complement strand
GACTCTCCTACAGAAAGCGAGATGACTGCAGAAGATAACGGAAACGATACAGAGCAAGAAGCAAATCAAGAGATAGAAACCGATTCTACACATATAGCTACAGAAGATGATTTTATGCCTTCTATAGATTTATCTGATTTTAACGATGGCTCTGAAGATGCAAAAAATGATAAGGAAAATAACTTTGGTCTTACAGATTTTGATATAGATTTGCCTAACTTAGAAGATAGTGTGTTAGAAGCAGAAACAGTACCTTCTGAGTCTACGGAGCCTATAAAAGACGATATAAGCGAAGAGCTGCCTATAAATGAAGCCTCTCCTATAGAAGAAGATACAACTGTAGATGTATCAGAAGCCTTTAGTGATGAAGTTCAAGAAGAAGAAACTCCAGAAAAGGTAGAAGAAGCTGTAACAGAAGATGTTGGCTCACAAGAGACAACAGAGGATTTCGCCTTAACAGATGAGCCTATAGATAACTCTACAATAGAAGATTCTACAAAGGAAGAAGAACCAATAGCAGATGTAGCTACAGAAGATAATGATATAGTGCCTCCACCTGTTATTGATAGTGCGAGTGCAAATGATAGCGAAAGCAATCTTGATTTTGATACAAAGCCTCCAAAAGAAGATGTTCTTTCTGATGATTTTCTTGATTTGGATTTACCAGACTTCCCAGAAGAAACTACAAACACAATCCTAAACGATAATGCAAGTTCTTCTTGGACAGAGGAAGATACAAAGAATTTATTAGATGATTTACCAGACTTTGATGACCCCTACGACTCTCTTTCTAGTTCAACTGCGGGTACAGACTTTACCGTTCCTGATTTTGATGATTCACCAGCTTATGAAGATTTAAATAGCTTTGATGGATTTGATAACAACACAAGCTATAGCGATTCTGATACAGAACCTCTTTCAGAACCCATTACAGGCTCTCAGTCTAATATGTTTGAAGGGCTTTATGACGCAGAAACAATAAACGGCAAATCTTATGAACCCGATGACTATGAAGAAGAAAAACATAATTCAAGAGCACCTGTAATTATTTGCTTAATCTGTGCTGTAATTTGTGTTATTGGAGCATTGCTTGTTCTATTTGTAATGCCAACAAAGTTTAATTTATTCAAAGATATAAAGAATGTAGAACTTGCCCAACACAACACAGAAAAGAATACAGAAAACTCTACTACTATAAATGAAGTAAATGAAGAAGTTTCTAAAAATCCTCAAGCTCCTACAGAAAAGACAGAAAAGGGAACTAATATAAACGTAAAGCCAGAAAAGCAAGAAACTTCCAAAAAGCCTGCTGCTTCGGTAACTAAAGAGCCAGCAGAAAATAAAACAAAGCCTTCAGAACAGGCAAAAGTGAATGTTGCTCCTATTACAGCACAAGAAGATACTATAGTAATTGCAAAAACACCAGAAGCCGTAGTTCCAACCCAGCCTGCTCGTCCTGCAACTCGTCCAGCAGATATACGCTATAGAGTTGTATGGGGAGACACTTTGTGGGATATATCAAATGCTTATTATAAAAATCCTTGGCTTTATCCCCGTATAGCAGATTATAACCATATCCGTAATCCTAATTACATACAGGCGGGGCAAATATTGTTAATTCCAGCGGAGTAGGCAGTGAAACAAAAGAAGCATCTTTATTTTTTTTTACTAGCATTTGTTTTCTATTCATACAGTTTGAGTATGGTAGGCTGTACTCAAAAAAAAGTTTCTGATAGTGCATACGGTGCAGATGCTTCTTATTTTTATGGACTACAAGCTATTAAAAGAGATGACGAACAGGCTGCTATAAGACATTTTAAGCAGACTGTAAAAAAAGGCAGTCCTTTTTTTGTGCGTAAGTCTTTAGAACAACTTACTCTGCTAGGCACTTCACAAGAGCAATTACGCTATGCAAAAGATTTATACCAAAGGTTTCCTGATGAAAACTCTATAACCACTCTCTGCAAAACATTTTTTAATCAAGAATTGTATAATGACGTTATTAACTATACAGAAAAGTTTCTTCAAGATTTACAAAACCAAGATGGCGAAGCAAATGAATTAAATCTTACAATAGATAATTTACCCAATGATTTTTTTTATTACCGCTGTCTTTCTTTATATAGACAAGAAAGCGACACTTTTAAAGAGAGTTATGAGCAGTGGCTTTGTCAAAAAAAATATAGTAAATGGCAAGCGCAATTTTATGCTGATATAAGCGAGCAAAATAGAATAGAACTTGCTACATTAAGACAAGCCGTCTTTGATAAAGATTATACTTCTGCCCTCCCACTATCTTCTTCCCTCTTACAAGAAGCTTCATATCTAAAGCCCATAGTAATTTCTGACATTGCAAAAGTTTTTTTATATGGTTCAAAAAAATATGCAGAAAATGCAGATAAATTTAAAGAACTTTCAAAGACGCTTCCAAAAGATTGTGTTTATCTGTCCTTGTTTTATGCAGGGCGCATGTATGACAGAGGAGAAGTCTCCATTCCCAAAGCTATGGAATGTTACAAGGCTGCAATGGAACAAGCGGCTACAGATGCCCAGTATGACGAAGCTCTTTGGTATTATCTAACAATCACATTAAAAGATTCTATAAGTCTATCTTTAACAGAACTTCATACCTACTGTTCTAAATGGCACGATAAAGATTATTTTGATGACTTTTTAGATACTCTTTCTTTAAGGCTAATTACCAAGCATTTGTGGGAAGAATATTATGAAACAGCAAAAGCAATAGACGGTTATGCAAGTGATGAAGCTTGTGCTAAATTTAACTATGTGGCAGGTAGCCTTGTAGAAAACAAATATTTTACTATAAAAAATGTTTCTGCAAAGGAAGCCTGTGCGCATTTATACACAAGGGCACTTTCTGGGGGAACAGATTTTTACTATAGACTTATGGCTGCAAAAAAGCTAGGGCTTGATAAAAAAGAAGTGCGTAAAATGCTAGAAAATATACGAAAAGATACAAATTTTTGTGTAAATGAAGATGCAGAACGCCTTATTTGTGGTTATGTAGATTTTGATTTACCAGAGTTTATCTATCCAGAATGGGAAATATATGCAGATAGTTTGAGCATAGACTGCGTAAAAAAGGCTTCTACATATTTATTAAAATGTGCAAAGAAATCAGAAGATAAAAATTTAGATAAAGAAGAAAAAAGAAAAGCACAAGCCTACTACTATAAAAGTTTAAGGATTGCGAGTAAGAAAGCACATCTTTCAGAAGCCCCCATTGATGAAGAACTTCTATCTCTTGCTTTCCCACGTGATTTTAAGGATAGAGTGCATGAGTGTTGCCAAAAATATTCTCTTAGTGAATATTTAATGTTTTCTCTTATGAGGTGCGAAAGTTTCTTTAATACAGAAGCATATAGTTCAGCGGCGGCCTTAGGTCTTACGCAATTTATAAAACCCACAGCCGATGATGTTGCAAAAAAATTAAAGTATGAAACTTATGACCTTACAGATAGCGACACAAGCATTTTATTTGGTGTATTTTATCTTTCTGAATTAATAGAACGCCTTGACAACATTCCCTTGCACGCTATTTTAGCATATAATGGGGGCGCAAATAGAGTGCGTTCTTGGAGAAAAACTGCGGTGCTTGTATTTGACAAGCAAAATATTCCTAATGACTTGTTTTTAGAAGCCGTGCCTTTTACAGAAACTAGAAATTATGGTCGCAGAGTATCTTCTATTGCTGCTATATATGCTATTTTGTATTATAATAAAACTTCAGATACAGTTTTAGATGAAATAATGAGGTAAGAAAAATGAATGGGACAGACCCGTTTGCTCAGTTATTACCAGAAGTAATGCATTTTGCTCGCCTACAGGGAACACAATTAGTATTTCTTTTAGGGCTAATAATGTTCTTTGGAGCGATTGGTGGTAGGATTTTTCAAAAATTGAGAATCCCACAGGTTGTAGGTTATATTGTCATTGGAATAATAATAGGTTCTTCGGGGCTTCAAGTGCTAGGGCAGGCTACAATTATGGCGTTAAATCCTGTAAGCACTATAGCATTATCATTTATAGGCTTCTTAGTTGGGGCAGAATTAAAAACTGATGTATTAAAAAAATACGGTAAGCAATTCATTGGAATATTATTGGGAGAATCCATAACTCCTTTTTTTGTAGTGGGAATAGCAGTTACATTTGTTTACTATGCTTTTACAAAAGACTGGACTACATCTATTTCTTTAGGGCTTATGTTAGGTGCCATCTGTGCCGCTACAGCCCCTGCTGCAACAACTGATGTCTTAAAGGAATTTAGAACACGTGGTCCTCTTACAACTACGGTTTTGGGCATTGTAGCAATGGACGATGCTGTAGCACTAATTCTTTATGCCATAGCGGCTTCTCTTACCGCTCCTTTATTAGGAGGAAATAACATATCTTTTATTTCCCAGTTACTTAACATTGCAAAAGATATATTTGGTTCTATTATACTAGGCGGTATATTTGGTTTTATAATCAGCATTATAATCCGTGATGTAATGGAAGATGAGGGAAGGGTTCTTTCTTTTGCACTAGGCGGTTTATTTTTATGCACAGGATTTTGTGAGCAACTAGACTTAGATAATATACTAGCGGCAATGTCTATTGGCTTTTTTATGGTAAACTTTGCTAATGCAAAGACACGTTCTGTATTCAAGTTAGTAGAAAAGTTTACACCACCTGTTTATGTTTTGTTTTTTGTACTTGTTGGAGCAAAACTAAATATTTGGGTAGTAACCCCATTATTAGGAATCATTGCTATTACCTATGTTTTAGGGCGCACTGTAGGAAAAACTATAGGCTCCATCTTAGGCGGAAAAATAACGAACGCCCCTGTTACTGTACAAAAATATTTACCATGGTGTCTATTAAGTCAAGCAGGGGTGGCTATAGGTCTTAGTATAGCAGCAAGCAATGATTTTCCAGATAGCATTGGTCCACAAATTATACTTATCATAACAGCAACTACGTTTATTGTTCAGCTTTTAGGACCTTTATGTGTAAAACATGGCATTACAAAAGCTGGGGAAGTGGGGCTAAATATTACAGAAGATGATATCTTAAAGAAATCTTTTGTAAAAGATGTTACTTGGGGTACAGAACTTATTGCAGATTATTCTAGTTCGGCTATCGTAAAAGAAAATGATACAATCTCTTCTATATGGAGTAATTTTGAAACAAATCATTATCAACATTTTGCCGTAAAAAACGAAAAAGGCATTTTAAGTGGCTTTATACCCTTAGAGCACTTAAAAGAAACCTTGCTTATGGGAGAGTTTGCACAAAATATGCTTGCCTTAGATATAATGGATAAGCCTGTTCATCTATGCAAGGCAGATATGCCACTACCTGACGTGTATAAAATGTTTGCAGATAATGATTGCGATTGCTTACCCATAGTTGATAATGAGGGGAAACCTTTAGGGGTTCTAGAAAAGTATACCGTAGACCATTATTTACATACTCGTATAATAGAACTCCACAGAAAGATAGAAAAACTTGGGTAAGCAAGGGAACCTCGAAAAACTCCCTTTCAGAAAGTTTTTCGAGGTTCCTGCGAGTTGTAAGTCGCTATAATAGCGCGACTTACAACAT
>CAJOPO010000522.1 GCA_905236315.1 uncultured Treponema sp. | reverse complement strand
CGTGTTAGCACGGGGGAAATATGTGGTTATGAAGCTCTTTCTCGTTGGCAAGACCCTATGCAAGGAATGCTTTCTCCTTTAGATTTTATAGAAACACTTGAACAATTCCATTTAATACATAAATTAGATGGCTATGTAGTAAAGCGTGTATGTCAAGATTATCAGAACTTAGTGGATGCAGGGGAAGCGGTTGTTCCAGTTTCTATAAATCTTTCTAGGATGGATTTTCAGTTATGCAATATTTTTGATGTTGTGGAGATGTATCGCAAACTATATAAAATGCCTAGAGAAATGCTTGATATAGAAATTACAGAAAGTGCTCTTAGCGATAATTCGGATTTTATGAAGAAGGAAATAATTAGATTTCATGAAGTAGGTTATCAAATATGGATAGATGACTTTGGTTCAGGATATTCTTCTTTGAACGTGCTTACAGACTTTGTATTTGATTTATTAAAACTTGACATGAAGTTTTTGCGTAGTTTTGACCATAATCCTAAGGCGGGAACTTTAATTTATTACATTGCCTATGCGGCGCAGGAATTGGGCTTGCAGTCTTTGTGTGAGGGCGTTGAAACTCAAGCGCATTTTGATTTTCTTAAAAAGATTGGTTGTAATAAGGCACAAGGTTATTTATTTGGTAAACCCTTGCCACTAGAAGAAACTAGAGCGCAAACTCTTAAAAAGGGACTCACTTGGGAAAAGGTTTTGTAAGGCAAAATAAGAGATTCTGAAACTAGTTCGGAATGATAGCATTTCATTTGAAATGGCAGTTTGCATGTTTAAAATGAATGTCATTCTGGGCTTGTTTTCAGAATCTATATGCTTGCTTAATATAACGAAATTCTATCACTAATTATTTACTGTGATTGGAATATTACTTCGTCATTAGCAATAATTCCTTTTGATTCATCTATAGTAATAAGTGACCAACCTCGTGAATATTCATATTCAGGGGGACTAGTTAAAAATCCTGGTACATTATAAAGAATAAACTTATCCCAGTTAGTGCGGCAATACATGTGGGTATGGCCTGAAAGCACTAACTTTACATTATATTTTGCAAACAAAGCAGTAAGGGCATCTACTTCATGAGTGTCTTGTAGTGTAAAATATCCTTCCTTTGTAGAGTCGTCTGTATACATGGGGCAGTGCATACTAACAACCTTTGGTAAAGAGTCGTTTTTAAATGCCTGTGTTAGTAATGCTATTTGATTTGCTCCAACGGAATCACTAGCGGAGTCTATAAAATAGTAGCTAAAGTCTTTTGTTGCAAAGTGATATAAAGACGTATAAGGATAAACGTTTTCTTTCCAAACATTCCAACCTGAATTATATAAATCATGGTTTCCAACTATTGTGTAAACTGGTGCAGTTGTATTCTGCATACGTGCCTGTATTTTTGCCATAAGGGCATTGTAATCGTCAAGTTCACTCTTATAGCCGTGGTCTGCGCTGTCTCCTAAGGAAATGCAAAAATCTGGTCGAACGCCATTATTTACAAGTTCATCTAGCCATGCCAAAAAATCATCATCGTGTCTTTCTGGGTCAGGTTTCCCAAAGTGAACATCGCTAATTACAAGTATGGTATATTTGCTTTTTGCACTAAGGGCTGAGGCTAGAGCAGTTGTTTCTGTGTCTGTAAGTTCTTTTATTTCTGTAGTACGCTCGTTTACTGAGGCACCATGACTTAAAAACTCTTGTAAACCGTAATTGCAAGAAAGCATACAAAGAGAACTGATAAATAAAATTGAAGCAAGTAAAAATCTGTGTGATACGTTTAATAGTGAATGTTTCAAAACTGAACCCTCGCAGTAAGACTAAATTCTGCATCTTCAAAATTGCCAGAAAGCGTAAAGAAATCTATATAATGAGCGATTGCTTCTGCAACGAAAGAAATATTTTTATCAAAGTGATAGGCACAACCTAAATAAAAAGAGGTCGCTCCAAAAATCATATAGCGATAACGTTCATAAGTGGAAATACCTAAAAAGACATCTGTATTAAAGGGAAGATAAAATAGGAAAGTTGCTTCTGCTGCCATAGTGCTATTTTTTATTAAAGGATAAGCACTGCCCATTGCAAATACGTGTCGGAACATATAGAGTTTGTGAACATTAGCATTTAATGAAAACCATGAGCATGGCTTGCATTGCCAATAAATGCCAGGCAGTATATCGCCCCTTATGCTTATATCTCTATACCACTCTCCGTGAGCTATAAGACCTGCCCCTATCCTAGAATGTAAAAAATATAGAGGCCAGGCTACAGCAGAGGTTGTAATCTGCATATCATCACGGGATAGCATTAAGCCTGCACTAAGAGAGATAAGACGGCTATCAAAAAAATAATCAAAGTTATTAGAAAGACCGTACTCGTCCATTCCTCCGCCTGTTTTATATGCAAGTGTAAAAGACAGTGTGTTTTTAGATGAGGTATCTAGTGTGTCTTTATATAGTAAATCGTAGGCTTGTACACTAGCACACATACAAAGAGATATTGCAATCATTATGTAATATCTAAACGTTTTTAAGTTCATAGCTTAATTATAACACGGAATTATATCTTTGGGAAGTGTATATATCTAAAGGAAATGATAACTCTGTGTTAAGTTGTGTAGTCTAGTTGGTGGGCATGGGGAAAACTATAAATAATGCAAGAAGCCAACTATGCGAATCGAACGCATCACCTGCTCTTTACGAGGGAGCTGCTCTACCAAATGAGCTAAGTTGGCATTATTAAATATCTATAAAACTATAACAAAATTGTGTTTATTAGTCAATTAGTGAAGGGAACCTCGAAAAACTCCCTTTCAGAAAGTTTTTCGAGGTTCCTGCGAGTTGCAAGTCGCTATAATAGCGCGCCTTACAACAT
>CAJOPO010000521.1 GCA_905236315.1 uncultured Treponema sp. | reverse complement strand
GCTTTAAGCGATTCTGTGGAATTGGCTGATGCCCTTATTGCTGCCACTGCTGTTGAAAATGGGGAAATACTTTGTACTGCGAATATCAAGCATTACAAATGTATTCCAAATTTGCAAATATCTGTATTTAGGGTTGAATAGGGGGGCAATGAGTTTTGTATGACTAATTAAATCTAAGATAAATCATCTTAATTGTAAGAAGTCTAACTTTATTTGAGCGTCTTTTAAGCCTGTTTCAATATCTTTCTGCCCTGTTATAATTAGTCGCATTTCTTCTCCTAGCACTGTATAAAAGGTGCTCCACTCCTGCATTACAGGTCTATACACTCCATTTTCTAGTGCCTTACATACAACAGCATATTGAGGAAACTTTATAAGTGTTTCCTTGTCTGTTAAGCTAGAATATCTACAAGGAACACCTCCTATGTTTACAGTGGATTTTTGAAGTTCTGGCTCCATAAGATAAGCTAAAAGTTTTATGGCATAGTTTTTATTTTTGCTGTTTTCTGGAATACCTATAGTCCATATTCCATAAATATTTGCATTGTGGGATAGACTATTTCCTGTTGCTTTACCTGTAAGAGCTAGATAGTCCATAGAAGAGTTTTTAGTTGGTGTATACCATCCAGGCCAGCCAATGCCCATAACAGCAGCCTTATTCGCTATGGCAGCAATAAGGTCATCCTTTTTGGCAGCCTTGCCAGTTGCCACAAATTCCATATAAGTTTCCATAGCCCTTTTAAACTCTATTGTATTTATAGTGGGGTTATACTCTGAATCTACAACCCAGCCTCCATAGGAGCAAAGAAAGGGCAAAAAGTCTACAACTATATTGTTTTCTGTATCTCCTCTATACATAAAGCCCAAGTTATGCCTTTTTTTCTGAAACTTACATATTTCAAGCATATCTTCTATAGAAACTATGTCTTCTGCAGAATATCCTGCTTCTTTTATCATAAGTTTGTTATATAGTAATACGCTAACATTGCCTCCGTAGGGAGCAAGATATAGGTCGTAATCATAATAGCAA
Organism: uncultured Treponema sp.; assembly: GCA_905236315.1. GTDB lineage: Bacteria > Spirochaetota > Spirochaetia > Treponematales > Treponemataceae > Treponema_D. The sequence continues at coordinate 2,670 of CAJOPO010000521.1, read as the reverse complement.
GCTGCGGCTGTAGCAGGAATAATGTCATTATCTAGGGAATAGCCTAGCGATGTTAGGTTAGTAAGCACTTTTTTTGCTGTATATTCTGCCATCCATGAACTGTCTACCATGCAAAAGTCATAAGTTCCTTCTTCATTTTTGGAATCTTTTAGCACAAGGGAATGTAATTCGTCTTCTGCAAGACGTAAAACATTGCACTCCACATTGTATTCGGCTTCAAAGGCGGGAATACATTTTTCTATTACATCTGCATATATGCCGTTTCGTAAGGCAAGGTTTAGTGTGGCATTTGGTGCAATGGAAGTATTTCTTTTGGGAGTTTTATCATTGCAAGAAGTGAGGATATATAAAAGGAATAAAAAAAGAGATGTAAAGGTTAGCAAATATCTTTTTTTTGTCATAGCCTATCCTTATAAAAAGTTTTCTTCTTTATATATTTGCATTTTGTCTTTAGCACAGGCAATGCAACTATCTATTTTATATAGGGGAATGGCACAAAAGATGGAAACAAGGTCTGCGTCAAGTTTTTTACCAGAGGAAAGTTTTAATTCTGCTATAGCGTCTTCATGTGTTAAGGCGGCTTTATATGAGCGTTCCATTATTATTGCAGAATATGTATCTGCAATGGCAATTATTCGTGATTCTAAAGGAATGGAATCATCTTTTAGGTGAAAGTATCCTGTGCCGTCTACATTTTCGTGCAGGTATTTAATCCATTTAGAAATAGTGTTCATGGATTTTATAGAGCGTAGCATTTTTTGTGCAATCTCTGGATGACGCATCATTTGTGTCCTTTCATCATCTTCTAGTTTGCCAGATTTATTTATTATGTTTTTAGAGACTCCTAGTTTACCTATGTTTATAAGAAGGGCGGCACACTGTAGTTCAGAAGGATTTATAGAGGCTGCATAATTAATAGGCAAATGTTCATATAAAAGCATGGTAAGATTCATTACCTGTATAGCATGACCGTTTAGATTAGGATTAGCGGCTTCTGTAGCGCAGATTATGGCTTCTAGTAGTTCTATGGAGCAGGATTCCATAGAGTTCATTTGTTCAAGGAAAAAAGTTATCAATACTGTATAAGCAAAGCAAGCAAAGAAAAACATATAGTTTTCTATGTCTGTCATCTTAAAAGTGTTATAAAAAAAGAATATCCCTATAATGACTGTTATAATGAGCACTGCTATAGTTTGAAAGATGAGGGAGAAAGAGGCTTTTAGTAAAAAACTTCTTTGTAGAAATATTTTGTATATTATGCGGATAAAGTCTATGATTATAAAAATGCCACCAAGGACAAAAAAGCACTGAGATAATTCTATCATAATGCTCCACCCTTTATGCGGTTTATAAAGTGAATTTGATTTTTCCCCTTTCTTTTTGATTCATATAGGGCATCATCTGCTCTTTTATAGGCTTCATCAATATCCGTATCTAAGGAATTAAGAGCTGTAGCTCCAAATGAAGCCTGTATGCCGTTTAGTGAATCTAGTTTTGCATTGTTTAAGTCTTTTAGAAGTTGGTGTAATAAAAAATCGACTTCGCTTTGTGAACTAAAGCCCCTTATAAGTACAATAAATTCATCTCCACCAAGTCTACCTGCAAAGCTACCTTTTTGCTCTAAGACTCGTGTAGGAAAAGTCCATTTTTCTGCAAGGTCTATGTTAAGCGTGTCTAAAATAGTTTTCCCTGCTATCTGAATTGCCTTATCACCCATTTGGTGTCCTAGATTATCATTAATTTCTTTAAAGCCGTCTAAATCTAAAAGGCATAGCACCATATATTCTTCGTGTATATGAGGCAACACTTCTTCTGCTATAGAAAAAAATCTACCGCGATTTAAAAGAGAGGTAAGGGCATCAAAGCTAGATTTTACTTCTAATTCTTGTTGTATTATGAGGTCTTTTTGGTATAGCACAAACTGATGTAAGCGGGTTCTTTGAAAGGTGTAATGTAAACCACAGGCAAGGGAGAACACAATAGCGGCATTATAAGTGTCATGATAGGCAATGGAAAAGGTTTTGTACATATATGACGTAAGCAAAAAGAGACCGCTAGATAAAAGCACCATAGACATAATTCTGTATAAGGTGTCTATGTACGATATGGCTACAAGTGTAAGCATAATTAAAAATATTGTAGCAGGCATATAGGGGTGAGAGAGGGAATTTATTATTCCATAAGAAATCATAAGTGTCATGCTAGAGTATATGATTGTAATAGTGTGTCGCTCTAAAAATTTACCTGCAAATCCTAAGAAAATATTAAATATTAAAGCAAGAGAAAAGTATATTGCATAAAAGGGGATTTGTTCTTGTGAGGCACCAAAAAGATTTAGACCAGCAAATATAAGATAGAAAAGATTTACTAATAAAAACCATGTGTTTAAGATAAAAACATGCTTTCTATTAGTTGACCTAATCATATCTATGCAGTCGTAATAGGTAGTTTTATCAAAACCATAGTAATTAAAACTTTTTTCCATATACATAAAACCTCAAAGGTGGTGTGGTGTAAAGTTTGTACTCCGTCATATTGAGGACTACAAGATAAAAAATATCTATATATTATAATTATAGTTCGGCTTCGCCAATAATACCGTCTATTTCGTAGTCTGGAGTTTGATTATCGTCTTCTATGAGTTTTGTGAATATAGCTTGCATAGCAAGT
>CAJOPO010000520.1 GCA_905236315.1 uncultured Treponema sp. | reverse complement strand
CTGTTTCTATATAACGTTCAAAAAGTATAGGATTACAGTTACAAGGGTATCGACTATGTGAACTTCACCTTCTATAAGTAAAAATTTAAAGAAAATCAAAAAATAATAAAGGCTTTTGTAAAGGGAAAATAGGGTAGCTTAGCTATGAAAGTTTAAAAAGTTGTTCAATATATGGCTGTCGAACAACCATAACAGAACAATGTGCACTACCTATAATCTCGCTATTTTGTACACTCACAACATCATGTTTTAGCGTTGAAGATAGATTACCTTTATATGAAGCACCTAAAAGTATTAAATCGGCCTTAAAGTCATCAGAAGCTTTTATTACTTCTGCCCAAACAGCACCTCTTCTCAATTCTGTTTCTATCTTAACACCTTTTGTCTTTGCTAAATTTGTTACATAATTCAAATTACGCTCGCCATCTCGTTGTAAACCATTAGCTATGTTCTCACCCTCTTCTTTTATTATAAATTTAATTAAAGTAAGTTCTCGTATACTATCAATATCAACAACATAAACTATTTTTATAGAACACTTATATAATTTTGCCATTAATATAGAATACAAAACTGCTTGTAAAGAAGATTTTGAACCATTATATGCAACAATAATTCGCTGAAAGAGAGGTTTTATCATTTTCTAAGCCTGCCGATTTTTTAACGATTTCAATACAAAAACATTATCTCTTTCCCTTTCTTCTAGTACACTTTCGATATATTTTACAGTTTCTGTATCTTGAGGAATGACCATTTTATCCAAAGCATTTACACGGCGTTGTGTTTTTTTTACTTCCATAGCTAAACGCCAAACTATAGTACGAATACTAGCCATCTGTGTAAGCAATGTTAATAGCTCAAAAAAATCAATCATTACCTCATCACTATCAGGAAAAGTTCCTAAAAATGAAGAAAAAAGTTCTTTTTTAGGCAAATCAACATCTATAGAACTAAATGACATGCCTGCAATTACAACAGGCTTTGTAGTTATATTAAATTTGTATTCAACTGCATGAGCTATACGTTCAACCCTATCACCACCCACAGTCATAAGCATACGTTTTAAGGCAGGATACGCTTTATCTATGCATTTATCTATCCCTTGCTCAAGAAGCTTAACCTTTTCTACTAAGCGCATAAGTTCCATAACAAGGATTTCTCTTTTTTGCTCTAATAAATCATACCCTTCTATACTAACAGAAAGCTGTTCTTTTATTGCGAGCAAATTAGATTTAGTAGGAGCAATATTTAACTTTGCCATTATAACATTTATCCTTGAACATCAATAGAGTCTTTTTTTGGAAGATATTTATCAATATATTCATCTTTTATACGATATAATTCTTCGCGTGGTAAAATACTTAAAATATTCCACCCAATAGCAAGAGTATCTTCTATTGAACGGTTTTCATATTCTCCTTGAGTAAAAAAACGTTCTTCAAGTTCATTACCAAATTTAAGATAAAGTTTATCTAAATCAGAAAGTTCTTCCTCTCCAATGATTGCAGCTAAATTTCTAATGCTTTTTACCTTTGAATAACTTGCAAATAATTGACTAGCAACAGCAGAATGGTCTTCCCTAGTCATTCCTTCGCCAATACCATCTTTCATCAAACGGCTTAATGAAGGTAAACCACTTACAGGAGGATACATCCCCTTTTGACTCATCTCTCTATCAAGAACAATCTGACCTTCTGTAATATAACCTGTTAAATCTGGAATAGGATGACTTATATCATCGTTAGGCATAGTTAAAATAGGTATTTGTGTAATACTTCCAGAACTTTCCTGTATTTTACCAGCACGTTCATATAATTCAGCAAGATTAGAATACAAATAGCCAGGATATCCTTTTCTACCAGGCACCTCTCCTCGTGTAGTGCTAATTTCTCGTAAAGCCTCGCAATAATTTGTCATATCAGTCATTACAACTAGTACGTGCATATTACATTCAAAGGCCAGATACTCAGCAGCTGTAAGAGCGCATCGAGGAGTTATTATACGCTCAATAGAAGGAGCATCTGCAAGACTTTGAAACATAACAACCTTTGACAAAACACCGCTTTCCTCAAAAGTATGCTGAAAAAACTGAGCAACATCATACTTTATGCCCATACCAGCAAAAACCATTACAAACTCTTCATCAGAATTTAATATTTTTGCCTGTCGTATAATTTGAGCCGCTAATTTATTATGAGGTAAACCGTTACCACTAAAAATAGGTAATTTTTGACCACGTATAAGAGTATTCATACCATCTATTGAAGAAATACCCGTCTGTATAAAATCACGCGGATAAACTCGCGCATAAGGATTTATAGGATTTCCATTTACATTTACTTTTTTATCAGAAATAATATTTGGATAACCATCTATAGGCTCACCTAAGCCATTAAAAATGCGTCCCATCAAACCTTTACCAACACGCAATTCCATAGGTTTATCCAAGAACTCTACTGTTGAAGAATCCAAATCCAATCCTGTTGTACTTCCAAATATTTGTACTATAGCAGTTTTTTCATTAATATCAATTATTCTTCCAGTCTTTTTTTCGCCGTTCTTATCACGAACATAAACTACTTCATCATAAAAAGAATTAGGAGTACGTTGTACAGCAACAATAGGACCATCGACAGCTTTTAAACCAGTATATTCTATTCCTTTCATAATTATATTTCCTAAATTACTCCATCAAAAACCATCTTTCTTATACTGATGCTCAAGTTCTAACATTTGATCCTCCAAATGACTTTGGATAGTAGCTAAAGCGTCAGGCTTATCATTTGGAGCCACAGATTTAGCACGAATAATCTCATTACGGACACTTAATTCATTTATTTTTATAAGTGGACAACCAGCTTTTATAGTAGACAAAGCTAATTTATAATAGTTCATAATAAGCATAAGAAGTGTTATTTGTTTTTCTGGCACAGAATATTGGTCTATGCTATCAAATGCACTCTGCTGTAAAAAACCGTTTTTTATCATTTCTGCTACAGTTAAAATTAGGCGGTCAGAATCAGGAAGTGCATCCGCTCCTATCAAACGAACTATTTGTTGTAAACGCTGTTCACGCTTTAATAAATCAAGAGCTTCTATACGAATATCCTTCCAACGAGGATCTAATTTATCCCACCATGTTTTTACTTCATCAGCATATTCAGAATAACTATCTATCCACCCGATGGCAGGATAATGACGAGCATTTGCAAGTTCCCTATCCAATGCCCAAAAACAACGTATAAAACGTTTAGTATGCTGAGTAACAGGTTCAGAAAAATCACCACCAGGAGGAGAAACAGCACCTATAATACTAACAGACCCCTCTTGCCCACACAAACTAGTAACACGTCCAGCCCTTTCATAAAATTCGGCAAGACGTGTAGGTAAATATGCAGGGAATCCTTCTTCAGCAGGCATTTCTTCCATACGTCCAGACAATTCTCGTAGTGCCTCTGCCCAACGGCTAGTAGAATCAGCCATTATAGCAACATGCATGCCCATATCCCTATAATACTCAGCTAATGTTACCCCTGCATATAAAGAAACCTCTCTAGCAGCAACAGGCATATTAGATGTATTGGCAATTAATATTGTACGTTCCATTAAAGAACGATTTGTACGAGGATCTATTAATTTTGGAAATTCTGTAAGAACATCGGTCATTTCATTTCCGCGTTCACCACAACCTATGTAAACTATTAAATCAGCATCACACCATTTAGCAATGGCATGTTGAGTCATAGTTTTTCCAGTACCAAAACCACCTGGTATTGCAGCAGTTCCACCTTTACTTAAGGGGAAAAATACATCTATAACACGTTGTCCTGTTATTAAGGGTTCTGTAACCTCTAGCTTCTGAGCAAAAGGTCTAGGTTTTCGTACAGGCCAATAATGCGCCATAGTAATATTTTCATTCAATTCAGTTGTAGCTATAACATCATTTATTGTATAAGAACCACTACCTGCAAAATATTTTATAGTTTTCCCTTTTATATAGGGAGGAACCATAATCTTATGAACAATAGACCCTGTTTCTTGCACAGTTCCTAATACACAACCAACATAAATTGTACTTGTCTCTTGTATTGAATCAGAAGCCTTAAATTCCCATTTTTTAGTTTCATCTAAAGGCTCTGTACGTTGACCAGGTAAAAGAAAAGCACCACCACTTTCAAACATTTGCATAAGAGGTCGCTGTATACCATCATAAATAGTACCAACAAGTCCAGGTCCTAATCTTAAAGAAAGCGGTCTCTCATTACTAACAACAGGCTCTCCAATCTGCATGCCACTATCATCTTCATAAACTTCAATAGTAGCTTTGCCTTTATCTTGGCGGATAATTTCACCTATAAGTTTTTTTTCTCCAACATCTACAACATCATAAAGACCGCAACCGTCCAAACCTTCTGCATATACTATTGGACCAGAAATACGAGTTATTTTACCAGTAATCATTCAGGAAGCCTCCCATTAAATAATGCAGAAGAAAGTTCCGAATTATGAGAATCCATAATTTCTTTTATTTTTTCATCCAATGTAAGTCTACACACCATAGATTTATCATCAGCTTTTAAAATAATACCCTCATGATAATTAAAGCCTATAACAGTTTCTCCAGAAAATAAAACAACATTGCCCTCCGTACAAAAAAGAATAGAAGAGCCTAATACCTTTTTTAGCATTTTTTCAGCAGATTTTACATTGATTCCAACAGCGATGGCTTCAAATTTGTGTCCTAACAATTGAAGTTTTGAACGTTCTACAATCGTTTGTATAATTTCTAATCTTTTTTCTGCACCTAATGTTTCAAAATAGCTATTCATAGCTTCTATAACAGAAGTATGAATATAAGAAATAAAATAACGCTGTTTCTCTAGCGGCAAAGATGCATAAACATTTTTTTTATAAATGGCTAAAGAGTTTTCCATAGCACTTTCTGCAGAAGCGGAAGCTTTAGAAACCTTTTCTTCTACCCCTGCTAATAAGTCATTACAACTTTCTTCAGCTTTATTAAGGATGCGTTCTGCTTTTTTACGAGCATCAGCTCGGATTTCCTTATCGAGAACATCTGTTGAACGTAATTCTTCCATCTATATACTTCCAATCTACACTTGAATACCCACAGCTTCCCTAATAGAATCTGTAAGAGTCTTTCTACCTGCTATGTGACCTTGTAAACCTGGTATTTCTACAATAAGAGGAGATTTTCCTGTCATCTGCCAGTTCAAAATCTCTTTAGAAAGCATATCTGCAATATCCTCTGTAAGTATCAATATCTTAGGTCTATCTTTAACTATAGGAGCACTTATAAAAGAAGAAGTATCAGTTATTTTAGAAAAAGCATCCAAAGCCTCTTGCCTATTATTAGCTACTTGACCTTCCACTCCTACAAGCATAAAGCCAAGAACAATTTCGCGCTCCCCTATTACAAAATATTCCACTTTTATAAGTCCCATTAAATCGTTTTTAACTAAAACAAAATAATAAACAATGCTACAAGGAAACCCCACAAACAAATACCTTCTGCCAAACCAACAAAAGGAAGTGCTTTACCAGAGAGTTCTGCATTTTCACTCATAGCACCCATAGCAGCTGCTCCAATCTTTCCTACAGCGGTACCACCACCAATACAGGCTATACCAACAGCCAATGCAGCAGCTATATACTTTATTGAAGAACCAAGATTACTTGATTGCTCAACAGTCTGATTATCAGAACCATTAGTTTGTGCAAAAACTGTAATTGCGGAAATAGCAAGCATTACAACTAACATAATAGTAAATTTTTTGCTTCTTAAAGCACTCATACAACACCTCTTTAGTATATATATCCTACTGCCTAACAAGACAGAGATTAAACAATATAAATTACATAGACTTTACAGTCTGATATTTAAATGCAAAAGGTTTAAATTCTCTACCAGTTTCATTAAAAAACTTGCTAAAGAATTCATAATACTGTAAACGTATTACTTGAATAGCAACAATCATTCCTTCTAAAACTACTACAATAGCGTTTCCTACTATACTTATTGCAATACCACCAACTCCAGGAGCCAAAGAAACCATTGTTGATATAATATAGCCTAAAACTGCATGTGCTAAAGCAAATGCTCCAACACGCAAAAAACTTACTGTATTAGAAAGGTACGAAGAAATTATTTCTATTATTTCAACTATGGCACCAATTACAGCAGCAAAAACACCGTTTTCTAATATAGGTTTCTCACCATCGACTAAACGCTCTAAAGGCTCTCCAAAAGCAGAAAGTAATAAAGTTGCAAGTATTATAATCCAGTCATATATAGCAGGAGAATGATGTAAAAAAGCCAATCTCAAAGCAAAGATAATCACATACCAAAAGAAAACAGCTCCAGAAATACCCGTCTTACCAAACAAAGCTTTTCCATATCGTTTTAATGCAAATTGATTAATTATGTTAATTATTAAGCCTGTAGTATTTATAATAAAACCAACACCTACAGTAAATCCAAAAAACAAAAACATTCGTTTTATTGATGTCGGGTCACTAGAAGGCATCATATGTAATATTGGATGATGAGGTGTGCCAAATAAACCTGTAATAAAACGACTTACAGGAGCTAAAAATTCTTCATTTGCAAAAAATTCTCCAGTAAGCAGTCCCATTATTGTAGAACTAACACCTATGCTTATAAATACTAGAGCAAATTTTTCCCAACCACCAAATTTTACAACTTTACAAGCCATAAGTATACCTAAAATTAGGAATACAAGACCTTGACCTGCATCTCCAAACATAATGCCAAATAGTATAGTAAAAAATATTGCAACAAATGGCGTAGGGTCAATGGTACCATACAAAGGAGCACCATAACTAAAAATCATTCTCTCAAAAGAACTTATTAATTTACCATGCTTTAACTGAACAGGCACCTGCTCTCTACCAGAAAGAACTTCAGGAACTTCACTAGGAAGAAACTCTCGTATACCAGTTCTGCTCTCAGTCATTTCATCAAGAGCTTTCATCAAATCATGTGTTAAATAGGCAGGTATCCAACCTGTTATACGATAAACAAACTCAGTAGATTCCAATTTATTCTGAACTTCATATATCTGACTACCTACAGAATAAACTTGAAGCAAATGAAGCAATAAAGCCTTATGGGTCTCTGCAAAATTATGGCGTTCTGTTCTTATTTCTTCTAATGCAGCATTAGTTTCTACAGTACGTTGCTTCAATGTTTCAAGCATATCATCAGGAACACCCTTAAAATCTTTAGGAACCTGCAATTCAACAAAATCAACTTTCTTTAACTCTGAATCAACAAAAAAACGAGCTTTTTTAGAACACGCAACTAATATACGAGTTTTATCGCTCCCCAAAGGAACCAAAATAGCCCTTATGCCTATAGCTGCTTTCAAGGATTCAAAATATTTAGGTTCTATTTTTCCTATACGCATTGTAAGAAAAGAAAGACTTTCTAGTTCAGAATAAGACACCTTTAAATTAGCAAAAGCCATAGCCTCATTATAAGTCTCTAAAACTTTTGTGGCTTCTTCAGAAGCTTGAACTTCTTTATTATGTAAATCCTCTACTTCAGAAATTAATTTTAACGCATCTTCTTCATCTTTTTCTGAAGGAATTTTTATATGCATAGTATAATCTTTTAAATCTTCTATTCCTAAATCAGCACGAACTTTTTCCAATTTTGAAAAAAGTTCCATATCAGGATTTATCAAAGAATCACTAGAAGAATCTTTAAGGTTCTGCTGAAATTGAAATTGACCGAGTTTACCTAAATATGTAAGAACATTATGTATATCTTCCTTATATACCATAAGTTCAACAAGACGCATCGTGGTTGTCTTAGCCATTCTACACCTCCAAAATTCCAGTTGACCTAAGAGCTT
>CAJOPO010000519.1 GCA_905236315.1 uncultured Treponema sp. | reverse complement strand
TGCGATAGCCTACTATATAATTATAAGTTATTTTAAAATAGAATAGATTTTAGACTGTGTTATAGCCCTCAAAATACACGATTGTAGTAAGTAGAGAACAATAAAAAAGCCACATCATAGAGTAGATGTGGCTTTTATTTTAGTCGTTGATTTATATTACTTACGTGCTAAAAGAACATTGTTATTTGCATTTATATAATATGCAAGGACATCTCTATTAAAATTATTTTCTAGCTTTGATTTATATTCTTCTATGCGAGAAATATAGTCTAAAGTCATTTTAGGGGTACGATTTGAATGTACCTTATTAGTTCCTGCATTATACATCGCTATAGCAGCGATTTCGTTTCCTGCTGAATCTAAGCAAAATCTTAAATGAGAAAGCCCATAATGAGCAGAAGACTTTGGATTAAAGAACTGCTCCTCTGTTAAGTGTGGAAAACTAGCACTGTTTAACTGAAACAAACCTCTGTCTATAGTGCCATTTGCATTTTCGTGCTTGGCATAGCTTTTGTATTGACTTTCTGCATAGGCTACAGAAAATGCTAAAGAAAGAGGAATGTTATACTCATCAGCGGCATCTATAATAGCAAGTGCTACATCGCGGTCGTTTGTAACTTGTATATAGAACCATTCTACAGAAGCACGAGTTTCTGGCTGGTGCAAGAGATATAGTGCATGGTCATTTTTAGAATTCATGTTTTCAAGCATATCTGCAAATTCATAATTCTCTTCTTTTTTATAACTTGCTTCTTGCTCTTCAAAAATGCTTTCGTTAGCAATATCTTCATCGTTACTTAACGCTAAATTTGTTTCTGTGCTGTCTAAACTATCTAATAAAGTTGACTGTGATAAGGATGTATTAGCTTTTGCAACTACACCCTTTGTTACTACAAAAGAAAAACAGCACAGACCGAAGGTAAAAATAATGAGTTTAGCAGATTTTCTATAATTTGAACTTCCAAACATAAAGACCTCCTTCGCCTTAAAATGCTCTCATTTTTTAATATGAATATATTTTCACAATTTACGATTTAAGGCAAGTAAAATAATGATATTTGTTTGAAAATTTTGCAGTTTTTTACTAAAACATTGAAAAATTGTCTAAAAACAGAAAAGCAACCACTTTTTTAATATTAAATTCTTCTTTTTTTCTTGACAAATTACACAAGTAAACATAAACTATACATTATGGACTTAAGAACTGTATTAACACCTGAAACTGTAGATCTCCATCTTAAGGGGACTACAAAAGAAGAAATCATTGATGAGTTACTTGATGTTCTTGTGAAAGCAGGAAAAGTTACAGATAAGGTAGCAGCCAAAGAGTGCGTTTTGGACCGCGAGCGTAAAATGTCAACTGGTATGAAGCATGGTATAGCTATTCCACACGGAAAGACAGATACCGTTTCTGACTTGGTGGCTTGCATTGGTATTTCTGATAAAGCTGTAGATTTTGACAGTTTGGATCAAGAACCATGCCGCATCTTCATCATGACGCTTTCACCTGTAAACAAGACAGGCCCGCATCTTCAGTTCCTTGCTGAAGTGAGTCTTCTATTCAAATCCGCAGACAAACGCGCTCAAATACTTGATACACAGGACAAAGCTGAAGTTATAAAGATTTTAACAGAGTAGTTTGCTCTATGGACGCACACAAAATAAGCTCCTGCCGTTAGGTTGGGGCTTTTTTTTATTTGCGCGCATAGTGTCCCTTTAAGGCAACATGCCTTAATGTTTTAGACGTGTATAAACTGCGCTGTGCTATGTTTCTATAAACAAAGGGGAAGATGAGAACTACATGCAGGGGAGTGTACCCTAATTAGATTATTGTATTAAGTTTATTTAGAATTAGAAAGATATTTAGTTAGTGAAAGGTGAATCATATAGGTAGGATAAAGAAAAATATGTAAAGGTGTTACATAAAGTATGCTATGTTTTAACCCTCAAAGCTATTTTTCGGGGAACAGCGCATATACTATGACGCATATTATATCATATCTTTATATATATTTCAAGCGAGTAGGGATACATCATTACAAGCGAACACTAATTATCTTTTTTTAACTTATGGGGTTCTTAGGGGCTTAGCCCCTAAGCAGTGCTGGAAAGGAAAGGAGTTTTAGAGGGAAGGGAAACAACGCTTCTGAGTAGAGGTTTCTCTTCCCTCTAAAAAGGGGTATAAGGGGAGAAACTCCCCTTATATTTGCGGGGTACAAGGGGGACACCCCCTTGAAAAGAAACTATTTGTGGAGAATTATTATGAAAATACAAGCACATTTTACATCTAAAGACAATAAATTATTTTTTTTAGATGGAAGAGAATGTTCAAGTCTTTCTAACAGTATAAAAATGTCAGCGGCAGACTGTAATCAGAGCGTATTAATAGAAGAAAATTCTTTTTTTATTATTAATCTCTCATGGCAGCTAATCGGCAAATCAGAAGATAGCTATGATGAAGCCTTTTTGGCAGGTCTTAGAGACTTCTTAAAAAAGATGGACAGCTTATCTTCCTTTGCTGTAATAGATGTCGTTTCTGATAGCGCACTTACAGAAGAAAGTCAAAAAGATGATTTTATTGCTAGCATAAAACATTGTGCCCGCCGCATAAAAGATTGCTCTTCTGTTATAGGCTTTGTTATCCCTAAAGAAGTGGAGCGTGAAACTTTCTGCTCTGCACTCTTAGAAAAACATTCTCATTATATATTTTTTAGTAGCGATAATGACGTTTTACAAAATGATAAAATCGTAAGGTTATAATATGGATAATATACAAAAGTTTTCTTCAGATATAGAAAAAATCCAAAAGCACATTCGCTCTTCTAATAACGGCTCCTATAATGGAAAAGAAGCTTGTTCTGAGATTTGCTCATATATCGTTACATCTTATAAAGATATTGCATCTCTAGCGGGTTCTTTTGCAGATTATTGGATGAATACCTATATTAATTCAAGTGTGGATTTAGACAAGGAGCCTACAGAATTAAATAAGGATAAGATAATTGCTATATATTCACTTTTAGCAGGTAAGAGTGATAATACTGAATGTTTGTCGCCTAGTGACTGGAAGGAACTTTGTAATCTTACAAATTATGAAGCAGAAGATATACCTTTAGACTTGCTGAATGATTTAATGTCTATTTTTGTAGATAAACATGCTTTATGAAAGAACAACTTTCTCCTATATATAAGTCATGCGTAATATGCCCTAGACAATGTAAATGCGACAGATTAGATAATAAAATTGGCTTTTGTGGTGAAGGGTCTAGATTGCGTCTTTCTTCTGCCTGCCTACATTTTGGAGAGGAACCTCTTATAACAGTTCATGGAGGAAGTGGCACAGTGTTTTTTACAGGGTGCACTTTACGCTGTTCTTTTTGCCAAAATTACCAAATAAGCCAAAAAGGAATGGGGAGTTATATAACTAAAGATGATTTTGTAAAAGTCTGCCTTGCGCTACAAGATAAGGGGGCGGAAAATATTAATTTGGTTACAGGTAGCCATCATATTCCTCTTATTGCAGATTATTTGACTTGTGCTAAAGATGCAGGATTAAAAATACCCATTGCATGGAACAGTAGTGCTTATGAAAGTGTAGAAATGCTTGAATTATTAAAGGGACTTGTTGATATTTGGCTACCTGACTTAAAGACTCTAAACTCTCTTATGAGTGCAAGCCTTTTTAAAGCTTCTGATTATCCTGTAATTGCAAAAAAAGCTATAAGATGGATGATATTGAATGTGCCAATGAATATAATTTCTGTAAATAAAGATGGCATAAAAAAAGATAAAATGCTCTCTGGCGTTATAATAAGGCATTTATTTTTGCCAGGAAGGCTAGAAGACACTGTTATAACGCTAGACTGGCTAAAAAAGCATGCGGACGGTAAGGCTTGTATTTCTTTAATGTCGCAATACACCCCAGTTCCAACTCTGAATGTAAGTGGCTTTGAAAATAGATTGGTTTCTTCTGAAGAAGATAATGATTTAAGAGATTTAATAGACGCATACGATTTTGAATATCTCTTTTATCAAGACTTAAGTGATGATACTTCTTGGCTTCCTAACTTTTCTTTAGAGCAGCCGTTTAGTTATGCCCTTGCCCGCCCTGTCTGGCATTGGGAAAAAGGCTTTAGGGAACCTCGAAAAACTCCCTTTCAGAAAGTTTTTCGAGGTTCCTG
>CAJOPO010000518.1 GCA_905236315.1 uncultured Treponema sp. | reverse complement strand
TTGGTAGAGTTGGCTCTTTCCCATGGTTTATGTTATTACAGGGACCTTGTTCTGACTTTACTTCTGCTATTTTTTATTCCATCATTATTACTGAAGCGGTGATGACTATTTTTGGTATCTTAGCGTCTATAAATATGTTACGCTTAATCGTAAAGATGAACCGTAGTAATCAAGAGATGGGCAAAAAGATATTTACAGAAACGCAAAACCTAGTAGTTGCGTCAAAGGAAAATGCTGCTACCAGCCAAGACCAGTCTGCTGCTGTAAAAGAAATAGTTGCCACTATGGAAGACTCTAATGCCCTTTCTGAAAACATTTCTACAAAGATAAAAGATGTGTCTAAGGTGGCACAAAACAGTTCTCAGTCTGTAGTGCAAGGTGTTACCTCTATAGAAAAGAACGTTGAACAGCTAAAAGCTATCTTTGCTGCAAACCAGCAGACTATAAGTGGCATGAAGGACTTAAGCGACCGCATAGAAAACATTTGGGACATTGTTACCCTTATTACAAACGTTGCTGACCAAACAAAGATTATTGCCTTTAACGCAGAGTTGGAAGCGTCTAGTGCAGGGGAAGCAGGAAAGGGCTTTAGAATTGTTGCAAACGAAATTCGCCGCTTGTCTGATAGCATTATAGACGGTACAAAAGAGATTAAAGAAAAAATAAAAGAAATACAACATTCTTCTGACAACCTCATTCTTGCTAGTGAAAGTGGCACAGAAAAGATTAATGAAGGCTATGAAAACTCTAAGGAGTTAAAGGCTCAGTTTGAAAGCATAAAAAGCTCTTCTGAAATTACTGCAACTTCTGCAGAAGAAATAACAGAAATAATACAGCAGCAAACCATTGCAAGCGAACAAATACTCATTGCGTTAAAGCAAATTTCAGCAGGAGTAGAGAACTTTACTGTAGCTACTGATAGCATTTCTGCTAGTGCAGAAACTCTACGTGTAATGAGCGAAAGCCTTAATGGTAATATGGACACCGACTCTATTACAAAAAAGAAAAAGTAATATACTTTAGGAGGAGAGAATGTACGGAGATACAACTACTTTTTTAATCTTCTCTGTAAACGGTGTACGCTATGCTATAAATACAAACATTGTGCAAGAAATTATGCAAGACACAAAGGTGCATTACTTACCTTTTGTGCCTTCTTATATTGAAGGAATTATAAACTGTCACGGTAGACCGTATACGGTAATTAATTCACTAATTATGTTTAATGAAATTGTGCAGAGTACAAATATTGAAGAAAAGACTTTTCTTGTTTTTAAAAGAGATGATGACCAGTTTTGTCTGCATATTTCTAATATAGATTTATTTTATGAAGCAGAAGAAGATGATATTTCAGAAACTTCTATTGCATATAAAAATGATGAAGTGCCACTTCTTAATACTGATATGATTGAAGAAAGATTAATAAAGGATTTAGGTTATGAACAATAGTACCAATGCAAAAATAAAAGTTCTTATTGCTGATGACTCTGCTATAATACGAGGCATATTAGAAAAGTCTTTAAAAGTAGACACTCGTTTTGAAGTTGTTGCATTGGTTTCTAATGCTCGTAAAGCCATAGACTATGTAAAAACACATCCTGTAGATATTGTCATAAGCGATATTGATATGCCAGAGTTAAACGGCATAGAAGCCTTGCAAATCCTTACAGGAGAATTAAATATTCCTGTAGCAATATTTTCTGAAGACCGCACTCAAAAAGAAAACGCCATTGCAAATGGGGCTGCCTTGTTTGAAGTAAAGCCTCCTCTTTCTGCCCTTTCTACAGGTGGCTTAAAGCCTTTTATAGATAAAGTGTATAATAAAGCAAAAACACTAAATGCCCATAAATCTCATACTGTTATAAATACAGAAAATGTAAATTTCGCTTCTTTTAAGGTTTTATGTATAGGAGCGTCTACAGGTGGTCCAACTGCTGTTCAAGTTTTTCTTACAGGACTTGGTAATAATTTCCCCTTACCTATTTTATACACTCAGCATTTAGATGTGGATGCAGATAAAAAGATGGCAGCTTGGTTTGATATGAGCTGTCCTAATCTTTCTGTGTCTTTAGCAAAAGACGGCGAGGTGGCAAAGGCAGGGCATGTGTATTTGGCACCTGCAAACGTTCATCTTGTTATAGACTACATAAACTCAAACGGAGAGCCTATACTAAAACTTTCTAACGAGCCAGCAGAACGCTTTTTACGTCCTGCTGTAAATAAATTATTTAGGAGTGCCGCTGAGCATTATAAAAATGCCTGCCTTGCAGTTTTAATGACTGGCATGGGGCGAGATGGAGCTGAAGGCTGTAAAGAGATTGTAGATAACGGTGGCTATACAATAGTGGAAGATAAGTCTACATGTGCTGTGTTTGGGATGCCCGCTGCTGCCATAGAGTTAAACGCTGCAAATGAAGTTTTGCCACGCCCAAAGATAGCCCCAAGAGTGCTGCAATTAGTTAGGAGTAAATAATTGCAAAATATTACAACAACAGATTTTGACAACATAATAAAATTAGTTACTCAGTATACAGGTATAGTGCCACGCGACAGTCATAAAGAGGGCATTAAACGTTATGTAGAAAACAGAATAGCAACTTTAGACAAAGGAAAAGGAAGTTTTAACTATTATTCGTATCTCTTAGCTAATCAACAAGAGATAGTAGACCTTGTAAATAGTTCTACTGTTAATGAAACATATTTTTTTAGAGAACAGGCACAGTTTGCCTTATTAAAAAATAAACTTTTACCAGAACTTTCTAGGACTAACATTCCTGTAAAAATATGGAGTGCCGCTTGCTCTAGTGGGGAAGAAGCGTATTCTCTTTTGCTTTTGGCAAAGGCATTAAAGATAAAGGTAGAACTTTCTGCTAGTGATATAAATACAGAGTGTTTAGAAACTTGCAAGAAAGGTGAGTATAAGGCGCGGTCTTTAAGGACTGTGGACGGAGCAGCCTTTTCTTCTTTATTAGAGCCATATAAAAAACAAGATGGCAGTTTTACTTTTCCTAGCGAGTTAAGCAGAGAGATAAAGTTACAAAAATTAAATCTTGCAGATATGGCATATTCATTATCAGACACTTCTTCATCTTTTCAAGTTGCACTTCCTCGCGGGCAGCACATAGTATTTATACGAAACGTGTTTATTTATTTTAGTAGGGAAGTACGTAGTAGGATTTTAAAGTTTATTGCAACAAACTGTATGGCTCCCAATTCTTATCTTTTTGTTTCAATGAATGAAATTCCTGCATGGGATGCTTTAATAATCCCTAGTGAGTTAAAAAAGGTGTCTCATGGCAACGTGTTTTATTTTCAAAAGCAAGGCGGAGGTGCGTTTTTATGATAAAAGTAGAGCCTAGTGTTCAGCAATGTTTTTTTATAGAAACTCAAGGTTTTGTTGATAATATACGTCGCTCTCCTGAGCAAACAGACGCTATATTGCAGCGACTTTCTGTAATAAAAGACACTGCACGTATCTTAGACTATACCCCCATTTATAAACTTTACTGCGCTTTAGAAGCTGTTTATCAAGGCATACACGATAAAAACGTTATATATTCAGAAAACGTTTTGCAACTTATTAATATTGTAGCAATCAAGATAAATCAAGTTTGTAATGATATTCAAAATATACAAGATGAGTCTCCTGAGTTTGATATAAAGCAAGAACTCTTATATTGTGATAAAGCGGCCTCTGGCGAAATATTTGATATTAGTATATTTAAGAAAAAACAAAATAAAAAGAATACAACTGACCATAGTGAAAATGCAGAAGAAAATATTTTAAGCGTCCATACCTCTTCTATCAGTGCAATCTTGGGTGAGCAAGAAGAGATGATAGCCCGCTCCTATAAGATAAATAACCAACTAGAAGAGTTAAAAGTTATTCATGACGAAAAACAATATTCAAATATAATGCAAGTTCAGCGATTGTTGGTGTCTGATATGCAAGTGTTGCAGAATGCCTTATTGCAATCTCATGAACAAATATTATCGATTATCTCTCAAGACCAAATTTCAATTCATCATCAAGATATGCATGGCTTTTTTGTTTTTGCAAATTCAAAAAAGTATTTTATTCCTTCAGATTATATTCTTGATGTAGTAAGCGAAGACCCTGTAAATTACATATTAGAGCAGAACCAGCGTTACTATAGAATAATAGATGAAGAAGACGAAAAAGCAGAACCAGAGGATGTGCCTATTTATTCTTTGTCATCTTTGTTTCCAGGACAAACTCCTAAGGCACATAATGAACTTGATACCCTTTTGATAGCTGAATATCAAGGCAAAAAGATTGGCATGATTGTAGAGAGGGTTAGGGAGTTTGTTTATATTGTAGGCAAGCCTCTTCCCACAACATTTAAGAATTTTGATATGTTCAAAGGATTTTGCTTTGACGAAAAATATGATATGGTTCCCATTTTGTCTGTGCCAGAGATATTAAAAAGATTCCGTTCTTTGCGTGGTTATGATGTAAAGAAGTTTGAATCTAGTACAAAGAAGCGTATTCACCGCATTCTTATTGTGGATGACTCGGACACTACAAGGCAAATAGAAAAAGAAATATTAACTTCCAATGGTTTTAGTGCAGACATGGCTTGCGATGGCATACAGGCATTGGAGTTTGCTCACCGCATACAATACGACCTTGTAATTACGGATGACGTTATGCCACGTATGAGCGGAGATATTTTACTTGATAATTTACGTCATCTGGAAAACTACATAAATGTTCCTGTTGTGGTAATGGCAACAAAGCCTTTTGAAAATGCAAATGCCTTTATAAGCAAAGAAAACTTTAAGCGTGATAATTTAATTCAAACAGTAAAGGAGCTGTTACATGAGTAAACGAATATTAATCTTAGAACCAACGGCAACTATACAGTCTCTTTTTATGAACAAGTTGAAGAAGTCTGGTTTTGAACTATTGTTTGAACCTAATGGAATAAAGTTTTTGTGGTCTTTGTTTGGAAACCCTCCCGATGCAGTTTTTATAAATGTTAAGTGTCAGAATCCTAAGTGCATAGAGCTTGTGCGTCTTATAAAATCTGTAGATAAATTAAAGACCATGCCTGTGGGAATATATACAGCAGATGATTTTCCTTTTGGGGAATTTTATTTAAAGAACAGCGGGGCTGATATGCTTGCTTCTTTAAATGAAAAGAATATTGTTGAAAATATAGATTCCCTTGCTGCAATGATGGGGAGCAATAAACTTTCTTTTCCTGTTCAAAACGACATTATAAAAAGTGCTATAACAGATGAAATCTTTTCTATGACTGCTAACTTAGAAGATATGGATGGCATAATAGAAAAATTCTTAAATATGCTTGCAGACTTTTGCCAAGTACCAGCTTGTGCGCTGTTCATATTAGAAGATAACGTTCCTTATGGCTATTATATTTGTGCTTCTAACTTTTCTGATGAGGAAATACAAGACTTCTTAAAAGTGTGCATTACTGATTTTGAAACATCTCATTCAGATGTAAATATGGCAAGAATAGTGCCTAAACAGCTTATGCAGACAAAAATGCTAGAACGTTTTCATCAAAATGATATACCAGTTTCTTGCTATCAGAATATTCCTATTATGGACTCTTCACTAAAAATGTTTGGTAGCTTGAATGTAGTAAAAGAAGGAAACTTTTCTGCGCGCCAGATTGATTTATTAAACTTTTGCTCTGAGCATATAAATTCTATTTTAGAAAATGCTATAGGGCTAAAGAAAAAGATATTTTTTGAAAAACATATTCGTAAGGCTTTTAGTCGCTTTGTGCCAGAGCAGATTATTGACGAACTTGTTATGGCAACTGATACAGAAACTGATAAAAATACTGCTGTTGGAGAAAAGCGAAAGGTTGCTATTTTGTTTAGCGATATTCGCTCTTTTACTAGCATAAGTGAACGCAATAAGCCTGAAACCCTAGTTGCCTTTCTAAACAGATATTTTACAGCAATGGTAAATGTAATAAAAAAGCATGGCGGTACTATAGATAAGTTTATTGGAGACGCTATTATGGCAGAGTTTGGAGTGCCCATAAGCTATGAAGATAATGCTGCACGTGCAGTTGCTGCCGCTATGGAGATGAGAGAGGCTTTGCCTGATGTTCCGTTGATGGATTTAGTTATGCCTGAAGGAATGAAGTTTAATATAGGTATTGGTATTCACTATGGAGATGTAACGGTTGGTTCCATAGGTTCTAGCGATAAAACAGACTATACCGTTATTGGCGACAGCGTAAACCTAGCAAGCCGTCTTGAAGGTCTTACAAAAACTTACGGAACTATGATTATAGTTAGTGAAGATGTAAAGATAGATATTCCAGAGGGAAGTTTTATATTCCGTTATTTAGATGATGTAAAAGTAAAAGGCAAGGCGAAGTCTGTTCCTATATATGCCATTGATAAGAGTGAAGATGACTTTAGTGCTGAATATAAAGACTTATATTCAAAAGGCTTTGGTTTATATAAGCAGGGCATATTTAATCTTGCAAAAGAATACTTTGAAAAAGCCCTCCTTGAAGTGCCAGGAGAAAAGGCTGCGACCCTTATGCTTGAAAGATGTAATGAGTTTATAGCGAATCCCCCAGAAAATTGGGACGGAGCGATAACTTTCCATACAAAATAGCATTTGTAAATCTTAAGAGGGAGCCTCTAAAAACTTCAGTTTTTAGAGGTAACTTTGAAAATGCGATGTTTTAATTCCTGCTATTACCAGGAATTAAAACTCGTCGGGTTCTCTAAAAAATCACCA
>CAJOPO010000517.1 GCA_905236315.1 uncultured Treponema sp. | reverse complement strand
GTTGTAAGTCGCTATAATAGCGCGACTTACAACATCGCATTTTCAAAGTTGCCTCTAAAAACTGAAGTTTTTAGAGGCTCCCTTAAGTTTAATCTAAATTATCTACAGCAGCACGTTCTACGGCAAGACCTTTTTTGTAATTAGCAAAAAAAGCGTTAAATCCTTCTACATCTTCTTTTTGTGGGTCTACAGTTTGAACCTTTGCATAAGCAAATACATTATCTTCAAGCCATTTAGCAAGAGGTACGTTATTAGAATTAATGCGATAAGAAGCAAGCAATGCCATGCCCCAAGGTCCACCTTCTCCTGCTGTGCTTAATGCGCTTATTGGAGTGTGCATTGCCGCTGCCATAATAGGAAGACCTACGTTTTCTGTCTTAAAATATCCGCCATGCCCTGTTAAGCGGTCAATCTGCACATGCTCTTTATCAAAAAGAATGTCCATACCTGTGCGCAAGGCTCCTAATGCAGTATATAACTGTGCCCTCATAAAATTAGGTAGATTAAAACTAGCATTTTGAGTGCGCACAAATAAGGGGCGACCAGAAGCAAAGCCTGTCATGCTTTCCCCAGAAATATAGTTATAAGGAATTAGTCCACCTGCGTCTTTTGCGCCCTGCATTGCTAGTGGCAAAAGTTTATCGTACAAGTCTCCTTTTGTAAACGTAGCACCAAGAACACTAGCGGCCTCTCCAAATAGCTTAATCCACTTATCATATTCACCAGTGCAGTTATTTGCATGAGCCATAGCAGCAGTTTTTCCGTCTGGAGTAGCAACAATATCAATTAAGCCATTATATGCTTTAGAAAGAGATTTTTCCAAAACTACCATTGCAAATACAGAAGTACCAGCGGAAACATTCCCTGTGCGTGGGGCTACTGAATTAGTAGCAGCCATGCCTGTTCCAGCATCTCCTTCTGGAGGAGCTAGAGGAACTCCTGGCTGTAAGACACCTTCAGAATCTAGCCACTTAGCCCCTTCTTCTGTTAGAACACCTGCGTCAGAGCCTGCGGGCAAACATTCTGGCAAAAGGTCTTCTAGCTTCCAAGCAAAGTCCTTGTCTGCAACAAGATTATTAAACTGGGCAATCATATCTTTGTTATAGTTGCAATTAGAATCAACAGGAAACATGCCACTTGCATCCCCAACGCCTAGAACCTTTTTACCTGTGAGTATCCAGTGAACATAGCCTGCCAATGTTGTAAAGAAGTTTATGTCTTTTACATGGTCTTCATTGTTGAGTATTGCTTGATATAAGTGAGCAATGCTCCATCTTTCTGGAATTGGATAATTAAATAGAGAGGAAAGTTTAGAAGAAGCCTCTCCTGTTATGGTGTTTCGCCAAGTGCGGAATGGTACAAGTAGTTTTCCGTCTTTATCAAATGCCATATAGCCGTGCATCATGGCACTAATGCCTAAGGCTCCTAGTTTTACTAATTTTACTCCATATTTATTTTGTGCATCAGAACGCATTTGCGCAAAAGCTGTAGAAATGCCTGTGTGAATCTCTTCTAATGAGTAAGTCCATATTCCATTAACAAGAGAATTTTCCCAATCAAAAGCACCTGAAGCAATGGGAGTGTTTTCTGAATTAATTAAAACAGCCTTTATACGTGTAGAACCAAATTCAATTCCTAATACAGTTTTACCATCTTGAATTTCTTTTGCAATCTGTTCTGTTGTCATATACACCTCTTAAGGAAGCCACAAATAAGGGGAAATATTTTAGTGGCAACCTTGAATATTGATGAAGTATTAGAACTTTTTTATGGCTATAATACTTCTTTATATATTATTATCCCGAACAGTAATAATTGCAAGTGTTTTCTTGTTTTTTTTGGTTTATATCAAATAAGTATGATAGTTAGACGGTAGGAGGGAGGAATGAGGAATGAGGAGTTAGAAATGAGGAATGAGAAGTTAGTGGTTAGTGTATAGGGGGAACGTAGGAACGTGTACACGTTCATCATACCGACGTGTATACATCACCCCCACCGATGTGTACACGTCAGTCCTTGCCCCCTTTTTAGAAGATAGTTAGGCAACTAGCAGACTAACTCTTATTTTCTATCGTCTAATTCCTAACGTCTATCGTCTAACTCCTAACCTCTACCCTTCCATTAATTCAAGGGGGAGGAATTTCAAAAAAGCAACCCAACATAAAGCCATGTTCAGAAACATAAGCAATATCAAAACGAAAAAAGTAGAAAAGCCGTGCGCCACAATTTATTTTCCATGCAGGACTTGCATTGTCAAAGTTAAAAAACTTATCTTCCACAGTATCACTCGACCAGCCAATGCCTACACCCGC
This sequence comes from uncultured Treponema sp., assembly GCA_905236315.1. GTDB lineage: Bacteria > Spirochaetota > Spirochaetia > Treponematales > Treponemataceae > Treponema_D. The sequence continues at coordinate 7 of CAJOPO010000517.1, read as the reverse complement.
ATACAGT
>CAJOPO010000516.1 GCA_905236315.1 uncultured Treponema sp. | reverse complement strand
GCGAGTTGCAAGTCGCTATAATAGCGCGCCTTACAACATCGCATTTTCAAAGTTGCCTCTAAAAACTGAAGTTTTTAGAGGCTCCCACTACTTAAAAGCCTGAGTTTATGGCACAGCCTAATACATGGTAATGAATATCACAACCTTCAAAGCCGTATCTCTGCTCTGCAATTACTATAGCAAGGCGGTCTTCATAGGGATTTTTTACATAGCCACAGACAAACACATCTTCAATTACTTCATCTTTTTTAGAAGACAATGTTTTTTTCTGCTTTTTATTATTTACTGCTATGCAAGAGTAATCAATTATCTTTAAATATTCATGAAAGAGTTTTCCTGTATCAGTAATTTGCACTTCTATGTTAATAGACTCCCCATTATTTGTATAAGGGAGCATTTTATAGCTACAGTCTGATTGTTGAATATTATACTTTACGAAGGCTTCATTTATTGTTTTAGCATTTTTCTTTATAAAACTTACTGTAGTAGATTCTAAATCATCAAAGCCTTCATTATCAAGATTATCAAGTTGCCATAGTATTTTATCAGTAACTAAGTCTTGAATAAAGACATACACATCGGTGCAGCCCTTGCCCTCTAAGAACTGTTCATAGATATATGCAAGTTTTCCGTCTGAGGAAAAGCCTAAAAAATAAATATCAGAATGGTCATAAATGATAGAGGAGTTTAGGCCTTTCTCTTCTGAAATATAGCAAGAAGGCTTTAGTCTTAAGGCATTTAAATCTAAGGTGGTAATATCTAGTATATTTAAAGCATTTTCACTCTCTGCTTCTTTTTCACCCATAGCTTCTGTAGGCTCTTGACTAACATTGCTAGTGTTATCTTGCACTACACTAGGACTTTCTTGCTCTTGTACCTGCACGCTCTGTGAAGTCTGCACGGAGTCTTGCAAAGGCTCTTGTTCTTGTGTTTGTGCCTTATCATTTTTAGGGGAACAAGAAGACACGCTAGTTATAAAAAACAAGGCTAGTATAATCATAAAAGGAGCGCAAAAGTGAAACCTTTGAATACATCTATTATTTGTTTTCATTTTGAACCGCCTGCAGTATGTAGTTTGCGTTTATATCTTTTGCACTATCTGTCATCTGAACACAAATATCCGCTTCTTTTGAACATAATTCCGTACGCTCTGTATAAAAATTATGAAATATGGAGCTAACATCATCAAGAGTTTTAGGTTCATATTTTGCAATATACGCTGGAAGATTTGTAAGTTTTCCGTCTTGAGAAATAACCACTTCCTCTATAATGCGCTTACAAGCAGTTTTTTCATCTATCATTAAAAAAACAAGGGTACCAAAAGAATGTAATATATCTAGCGCACCTTGATTTGTACAGATTCCCCCGCCTGTAGCAATTACAGCCCTCTTACTAGTCTTTTCTAGTTCTTGTTTTATATATTCACAGGCTTTTTCTTCACATTGTAAGAAAGCATCTCTACCTTCTTGCACATATATTTCTCTTGGAGTTTTCTTGTAAAGTTCTTCTATCACACTATCAGTATCAAATGTAGGTAGGTTTAACTTGTTTGCGAGGAGGAAAGCTTGCGTACTTTTACCGCAATGCTTTATTCCCATAAGAACTATAGATTTCATTTTTAACCTCTATATTTACCCTCTGTACAATAAAAATATTGCAGGAACTTTGTTTATGTCTGGAGCAGGTAATTCTTTCCACTGTGCTATAGTATGGGTTTGAATATATTCATTCTGGCAGGTAATGCCGCTTGCCACACACAGCAAAGTTTCTTTGCGGCAAGAAGAAAGCAGGGCTTCAAACATTTTTATATTGCGGTAGGGAGCTTCTATAAACACTTGCGTCTGCGCTTCTTTGTACGCTCTATTCTCTAAAGAATGTATTTTTGCAGTTCGTTCACTTTGTTTTACAGGCAGATAGCCGTTAAACGCAAAACTTTGCCCATTAAAGCCACTAGCCATTACAGCCATTAATATAGAAGAAGGACCTACAAGAGGAACTATCTTAAAGCCCTTTATATGCGCTAAATAAACAGCATCCGCTCCTGGGTCTGCTATGGCAGGGCAGCCAGCTTCTGAAATAACGCCAACTGCAGTCCCCTCCGAAAGCGGCTTTAAGAAAGATGCGATAAGTTTCTTTTCTGTATGCTCGTTTAATTCGTAAAAAGTTAGGGAATCTATATCTATGCTTTTATCCACAGAGCGCAAAAAGCGACGCGCCGTTCTTATATTTTCTACAATAAAGTGCTTTATCTGTATAATAATGCTTTTATTATACGGTGGTAGCACTCTATCTACATCACATTCTCCGATTTCGTCTAGCGGCACAGGTATTAAATACAGCGCGGGAATAATTCGTTCTTCTTGCATAATCTTACTATGAGGAGATTTCGTTTCCTGTATAAAGCTGATAATACTTCCCTTTCTGAGCAAGCAACTCTTCGTGAGAACCTCTTTCTATAATGCGCCCTTGTTCAAGAACCATAATGCAATCTGCATTGCGTACTGTAGAAAGCCTGTGTGCAATTACAAAAGATGTTCTGCCGTTCATAAGGGCATCCATACCTTTTTGAACAAGAACCTCCGTCCTTGTGTCTATAGAAGATGTTGCTTCATCAAGGATAAGCACTGGTGGGTCAGCAACGGCAGCACGCGCAATGGCTATAAGTTGCCTTTGCCCTTGACTCAAGTTTGCGCCATCACCTGTAAGCATTGTTTGATAGCCATTGGGTAAACGCTTTATAAAGCCATGTGCATTAGCTAGTTTTGCAGCCTTTATACATTCTTCATCAGAAGCCTCTAATCTTCCGTAACGTATGTTTTCCATAACAGTGCCTGTGAATAAGTGAGTGTCTTGCAATACAATGCCCAAACTACGCCTTAAATCAGGCTTCTTTATTTTATTTATATTAATGCCATCATAGCGAATCTTGCCATCTTGAATATCATAAAAGCGGTTTATAAGATTTGTTATGGTAGTTTTCCCAGCCCCAGTGCTTCCTACAAAGGCAATCTTCTGTCCTGCTTTTACGTCCATCTTTATATCATGCAAGACCATCTTTTTATCATCATAGCCAAAGTCTACGCCGTCAAACACTACATCTCCAGTTTGTGGAGTATAGGTAACAGTGCCTTCTGCTTTATGAGGATGCTTCCATGCCCAGTGCCCTGTCTGCACATCGCTTTCTTGAATAGCTCCAGAAGCGGAATCATTTGCAACCACGTTTACAAGCTGAACATATCCATCATCAACTTCGCTCTGCTCATTAAGCAAATCAAACACGCGCTCTGCCCCAGCCCCTGCCATTACAATGCTATTTAGCTGTTGGCTTATTTGCGTTATTGGCATATTAAAGGACTTATTCAAACTCAAAAAAGCCACAAGGGTTCCTATTGTTAGCCCAGAAAAGCCATTCAATGCAAGAGCAGCCCCTATACTAGCGGCAAGCACATAACTAATGTTTCCTAAGTTAGCATTTATTGGCATGGTTACGTTTGCAATCTTATTTGCCTTGTTTGCGCTATCACACAATCTATCATTAAGGACTTTAAACTGCTCTATGCTCTTTTCTTCATGGCAAAAAACTTTGACCACCTTTTGCCCCTGCATCATCTCCTCTATGTAGCCGTTTAAGGTTCCAATATCCTTTTGCTGCATTGCAAAGTATTTGCCAGATAGCTTTGCCATTTTAGAAGTAACTAAAAGCATTATAAGAGCCATAAAGACAGCAATTAAAGTAAGAGGAACGTTTAGCACAATCATGCTTATAAACGTCGCAATAAAAGAAATAGACGAATTAATAAGTTGTGGCATACTTTGGCTTATTACCTGCCTTAAAGTATCTACGTCATTAGTATAAACAGACATAATATCGCCATGAGCATGGGTGTCAAAATACTTTATGGGTAGGCTTTCCATGCGTCTAAACAAATCTGTTCTCAAACTCTTCATAGTCCCCTGCGTTACAGTTACCATTATGCGGTTATATAAAAACGAACAGATTATACCTGCTAAAAGAACGCCCATAAGCATAAACAATCTATGCGCTAAGGATGAATAATCAGGGGTCGCTTGCAAAAGCAAGGGGGCAATGTAGTTATCTATCAACTGCTGAATAAAGAGCATGGCCACTAGGGTTGTAAGGGCAGAAAGAATAATGCACACTACAACTGCTAAGCAATGCCACTTATATTTTTTTAATACATAGGACATAACCTTTTTTAGCGCAAGGAGTCCTTTTTTTGTATCTATCTTTTTCCCTGCCATATTAGGATTGAATCTAGGCATTTTTTATTCTCCCATAAAAAACTTTTTTGTGCTGCCATACTTTGTCAGCATAAATACTTGGAGGTGTTACGAAATGTATGCCATGTTAAACGTGTCATTCTGAACACACAATGCTAGCAGGCGTTGCATTGTGGAAGAATCTAT
>CAJOPO010000515.1 GCA_905236315.1 uncultured Treponema sp. | reverse complement strand
GTACTATACTAAGTTATGATAAAATGGTACAGAATGGAATAGCTCCTTCTTATGCTACAAAATTACTTATGCACGGCTGGAATGTAATAAGCGAAGCTTTAAAATGGGGTGGTGTTACAAATATGATGGACCGCCTTTCTAACCCTGCAAAGATTCGTGCAAATGAATTAAGTAAGCAATTAAAAGAAATTATGACTCCATTATTCCAAAAACACATGGATGACATAATTAGTGGTAAATTTAGTTCTACCATGATGGAAGACTGGGCAGCAGGAGATAAAGACTTACATGCATGGCGAGAAAGTTATGCAAAGATTCCTTTTGAAACAGAAAAAGAATCTGATGAAGAGATTTCTGAGCAAGAATATTTTGATAAGGGCATTTTGCTTGTTGCCTTTGTAAAAGCTGGCTGTGAACTTGCATTTGAAACTATGGTTAGTGCAGGTATAAAACCAGAAAGTGCATATTACGAATCTTTGCATGAAGTTCCTCTTATTGCAAACTTAATAGACCGTCGCCGTCTATATGAGATGAATAAAGTTATTTCTGATACAGCAGAATATGGGTGCTATCTATTTGCTCGCGCCTGCGTTCCTTTATTACAAGAAAAGTTTATGGATTCTGTAACTACAGCAGATATAGGTAAAGGACTTGATGTAAGAACAAATTCTGTTCCTAATGCTCAACTTGTAAAAGTGAATGAAGAAATAAGAAATCATCCTATAGAAAGTGTAGGTAAAAAACTCCGTGCTTATATGACTAGCATGAAACCTATTGATGTAAAATAGAAGATTCTTTAACGCTTCAGTTAAAACCCATCGCCCCGAACATGCTTCGGGGTCTATGTATTATAAGAATATCTAAATATACATGCGTAATTAAAGGGTTCTTTATTGACTTACAAAAAGTAAGTATGCTAATATTAATCTAACAAAATTTTATATATGTTATCTTAATAATTAGAAACATATTTGGGAGGCAATGATTTATGAAAAAACTTGGACTTGCATTATTAGCTTTCGCAATGGTATTAGGAATAGCAGCTTGTAGCTCTACTTCATCTGCAACTAGTGATGAAAAGAAGCAGGAAGCTATCAACGATTCTTTTAGAAAGGTGTATGAATCTTATGCAAATGTTTTAGTTTTAGACGGAGCTGAAACATATACAGTAAAATCAGGAGATAAACTTACTTCTATTGCAAAGGAATTCTATGGTAGCGACAATGGTTACTTCTTCCCTATTATAATGCTTGCTTCTAATGAAGTTGTTCAGGACCCTGAACTTATTACACCAGGTATGGAATTAACAATTCCAAATTTTGACGCAAATATCAATGATACTGAAGTTGCAACAAAGCTCAAGCCATATTTTAAGAGCATTGCAAACATTTATAAAACAACAAAAAAGGATGCCCCTGGTGCAGATGTTACAAGAGAAGCATTGCTTGACATTTCTGAAAAACTAGGAACTGAAACATTTGCTTCAAAAGCAACTTCAACAACAGAAGAAAGTGCAGAAACAGTAGAAGTTGCTGAGTAATTATTTTTTTAATTAAAAAATCTATATGCCCTGCTTATCTTTTAAGCAGGGCATTTTTATAGAAAAAACAAGGAACAACAAATGAAATTAACATGTGGTATAGTTGGATTGCCAAACGTAGGTAAATCCACAATATTTAGTGCACTAACAAAAGCTCCTGCAGCAGCAGAAAATTATCCATTTTGTACAATAGACCCAAATATTGGTGTTGTAGATTTACCTGATGAGAGATTAGACTTTATGGCTAGCGTATTCCAGCCCAAAAAGAAAATACCTGCAACTGTAGATTTTGTTGATATAGCAGGTCTTATAAAGGGTGCATCTCAAGGAGATGGCTTAGGAAATCAATTTTTAGCAAATATAAGGGAAACAGCCGTTATAGCTCATGTAGTACGTTGTTTTGATAATCCAGACATTATGCACGTTAGAGACGGTTCTAAGCAAGAAGTTCCTATAGACCCAGAAAGCGATATTCTTACAATAGATTTTGAACTTGCACAAGCAGACTTAGATACCATAAATAAAAGGCAAGAAAAAGTTACAAAGCAGATTAGAGCCTTAGGTAAAGAAGAAGAAAAGAAAATGGCACACTACTTTAGTGCCATAGAAAAAATAAAACCTCTACTTCAAGATGGTAAATGTGCACGTATGGCAGACTTAACCGAAGATGAAAAACTTGCCATATATGACCTTCATTTACTTACCGTAAAACCTCAAGTCTTTGTATGTAACATAGATGAAGACACTATAGAAGCGGGTACAAATAAATATGTGGAAATAGTACAGAAAATTGCAAAAGAGCAAAAATCAAGTTGTATTGTAATTTGTGGCAAGTTTGAAGCAGATTTAAGTGATGTTACAGATGAAAATGATAGAAAAGAGTTTATGGACAGCGTAGGACTAAAAGAAAGTGGACTTTCTGTTCTTGCTCGTCATGTATACAGCTTAATGGGCTTAAGAACTTTCTTTACAGGGGGACCTGACGAATGTAGAGCATGGACAATACATGCAGGCGACAAAGCTCCACAGGCAGCAGGTGTTATTCACACAGATTTTGAACGAGGCTTTATAAAAGCAGAAGCCTATACTGTAGATGATTTAAGGCAATATGGTACCGAAGCCAAAATAAAAGAAGCAGGCAAATATCGTCAAGAAGGTAAAGATTACGTTGTTCAAGATGGCGATGTATTGTTCTTCAAATTTAATGTAACAAAGTAATAGCCCAGTTCTAAAACCGCTTTCAAAACTGATTGCAGTCATTCTAAACTATTCGTGTGTCATTTCGAACTAGTTTTGGCATCTCTTTTACGAGGTCCTAAAACTAGTTCAAGGTGACAGACATTCTTGCTTGCAACATTGTTCTTACCTAAATTCTATCTTCTAATATCTGTTGTCTATTTCCTAACTTCTATATTCTATACTACCATCTAACATTAAAGCTAAGTAACTGCAACACAGCACCAATAACATCTACAAATCGAGGATATGCAAATAAGTGTAAAAAATAATATTCCATAAACACAAGAACAATAAAAGCAAACATCTTATACTTTAATGCAGACCACAAAAATCCCAATGCAAACTGCATAACAATATAAAGAATTAATATGCAAATTAGGAAAAGTAAAAAATGGAATGGCAACAAAAAACAAGTGGCAACAATAGGAATTAAAAGAAGCAAAGGCAATATTTTTTTACTTCGCTTACAAGAAATCAAAATTATCACAGTTTTTAAGACTAAAAAAATAAATAATAGTAAAATAAATACATAATTACGCCAATATAGCAATAGATTTATAGTATCTTCTTTTAAATCCGCGTTAGCAAGTACAATGCTAGTATTAGAGTCAAATCTAAAAAAGAAACTTCCTATTCTTTGAATTATATCAGAAAATAAAGTGTGATTTTTATAAATATTTTTATATAACAATACAGGCTTTAGAGAAACAATAGTCATTGCTACAAATACTAAATCAGCAATAACATCTCCTGCATAAACTATTAATGAATTAAAAAATGATTTTATACTTATTCTATGCCTTGCATTATCAGAAAAATAGGTTTTTATGTCTTTTGCATTTTTATACTGTGCAGAATTTTTTGTATTTATATATTGAACATCATCTTTTTGTTGAGTATTAGAAACCTCTTCTTGCTTTCCTTTATTTTTAGAAAATTCTATTTCATCCTGAATTCTCTGAAAAAAGAATAAAACCATATCTAATGGAGCTTCAGAAAGATAATCAGAAGGATATTTTTCTCTAGCCGTATAATCTATAAAAATACGACGTAATTTTCTAGCATCATCTATATCCAAATGAGATATATCTATTTTTATTTTGCCTATGTGGGAATCAAGGACTAATAATTCTGGTTTGGAAGTATATATAGGCTTTTTTTCTGAAACTTGCTTTTTTGATTTTTGAAAAGTTAAATTTACTATTAAGTCGCCAACATTTTTTTGTAATATATTAGTTGGCATAGCGACATCTTGTTTTATGCTTCCGTTTTCTATAGTAGTAGGTAGGTTCCAATAAAAACGCTTATCTGTAAAAACAAATCCCTTTCTTGCTATATTTATCCATACAGCCGCTACGAGTTTTTCTGCTACATTAATCTGAAAAATATCTCTAATGATTGCTTCAGATGCTTTAGAAAAGGAAGATTGAATATGCATTAAAAACGTCCATTTTTTAATTTAGACTTTTCATTGTACACTTTGCAAAACAGCCTTTGCAAGTTGGTCAGCACAACTAGTAGCCTTTGTACCGCAAATATTGCCAGACAATTTGGAAGCAATCTCTTGTGCTGTCATTCCTTCGCATAATTTTGAAATAGCCTTTAAGTTTCCATTGCAGCCACCTTCAAAACTGATATTGCTTATTACGTTGCCATTACGTGTAAAATGTATTACTTTAGCACAAGTGCCTGTTGTTCTATAGCTTATCTCTTCCATATTAATATAATATCTAAATTCTATAGGCTTTTCAAGTATATACAAAAAAGTAATCTCATGTTATTATAAATAATATGGATATTATAGCTTCCCATTCCTGTTTATCAGGTTCAATACAAGTACCAGGTTCTAAGTCTCATACCATAAGAGCACTTCTTCTTGCAAGCCTGGCAGAAGGAAAATCTACTATATTAAATCCCCTACCCAGTGCAGATTGCAAAAGTACCGCAGCAGCAATTCCACTATTAGGAGCTAATGTAAACTTAGAAGAAAAAGATAGATGGATTGTGCAAGGTGCAGGAAAAAATCTACATTTACCCGAAGATGTAATCAACGTGGGAAATTCTGGCTCCTTATTATATTTTCTTTCTCCCATTGCAGCATGTTTTGAAGGCTGGAGTGTATTCACAGGAGACAAAAGTATAAGAACACGTCCTGTAAAACATGTAGTAGATGTTCTAAATCAAATGGGGGCAAAAGCCTTTTTAACAAAAGAAGATGCCACCACTTGCCCACTAATTATAAAAGGACCTATTCATTCAAATACAACAGTTTATACGGAAGGTTCTGTTTCAAGCCAATATATCTCAGGTCTTATGATGGCAGCCCTTCTTTTAGAAGGCACCTTAAATATTGAACTATCTAATCCAAAAGAAACTCCATATTTAACAATGACGCAAAAATGGCTTGAGCATGTAGGCGCAAAAGTAGATATTAGCAAAGACTTTAAGCATATAAGTGTGGCAGGACCTGTAGAAATAAAAGCCTTTGATGTGGCTGTTCCTAGCGACTGGGAAGCGGTAGCCTTTCCTCTTATTGCAGCATTAATGACTGATAGCAAAATAACCATAGAGCATATTGATGGCAGTTCAACACAGGGAGACGAAGCAATCGTATCAGTTCTTCAATCTTTAGGGGCTGATATAGAATGGAACAAAGAAAAAGAAACCCTAACTGTATGTGGCGGTAAAAAAGCAAAAGACGGTCTAGGTAGGCTTTCTACAGAAAATCTTAACAATAATGAATTGCACGTAAATCTTTCTGGTTATCCTGATGCTATATGTGCACTTGCCGTTATAGCATGTTTTACAGAGGGTACCACTTATATAGAAGATATTAGTGTATGCAGAAAAAAAGAAACAGATAGAATTAAAGTTCTAAAAGAAGAACTCTCTAAAACAGGAGCCGTATTAGAAGAAGGGGACGATTATTTAATTATAAAAGGACATTCACCTATAACAAAAGAAGGTAAAACAAATCCCTTATTTAATTTACATGGAGCAACCATTAATAGTTATGGCGACCATAGAGTTGCAATGGCAGCAGCCTGTATGGGGCTTGCTCTTCCTAAAAATGAGCAATTAAAAATACTTGATGCTGAATGTTGCGCAGTAAGTTTTCCTGATTTTTTTGAAGCCATGACTAAAATAGGTTCTTCATTTAAGAAGGTATAATATTTGAATAATATAAAAGATGAACACAAGGATAAGGGGAAAAGCCCCTTTAAGCGTATAGCTCAAATAATAGGCATTTTATTTTTCTTATCCTTGTTTAGTATAACTTCTTGGTTATACATATATTTAATAACCTACTCTCCCTCAAAAACTGTTATATTTGCATTTATATCATTTTTAATTCTTACTTTATGTAGTTTTTTATGGTTCCTATGCCCTAAATCAAAAAAAATAACAAAGCCCAAGTCATCTTTTGTTCTTGTAATGCCAACATATTTTAAAACTCCTCCTCGCAAAATATATAGAATATCTCGCTTATTTTTAGTTCTCTCAATAATGTTATTTTGTACTGCAAATTGCCTATTATGTATATTTGATGTTGAATTACCATATATAAGTGTCATTTTTATTTTAGCAGGAATTATCACTTCATGCGTATATATAATAGTAATACAAAAAGAAAATAACTAAAATAAACTTTAAAACTATCATAATCTGTGATATAATAAAAATATGTTATACAAGAATGAAATACCTATATTAGAATACGATACAGACCCTACTGCTGTTATTGCACCTACCCATGAGAATTTACAAATAAAATTACCAGAAAGATGTGTATTCGCCTTTTTAGAAGGATTAGCAGATACATTTGCAAAAGAAAATTCTTGTGAGACACTAGCGCAATTTGAATCTTGTACAAAAATATATCCAGTATATAAATTAGAAAAAGATGGCAAAGAAATATGCTTTTGTCAGGGACCTGCTGGTTCTGCTGCTGCAGTGCAATTTTTAGATTGGCTTATAGGCTACGGAGTAAAAGAAATTGTAGCTGTAGGTGGTTGTGGAGTTCTAGTTGGCTTTCCAGAAAATATATTTTTACTTCCTATAAAGGCTTTAAGAGATGAAGGTACATCATATCACTATTTACAAGCTTCAAGATATATAGATTTGAATGGGATTGCTATAAGTGCAGTAGCAGAAACACTTCATAAAAACAATGTTCCATATACAGAATGTATGACATGGACAACTGATGGTTTTTATAGAGAAACAAAAGAACTTGTTGCTTATAGAAAAAGTGAAGGCTGCTCTGTTGTAGAAATGGAATGTGCCGCCCTTGCAGCTTGTGCTCAGTTCCGTCATGTACTTTTTGCAGAGTTATTATTTAGTGGAGATACTTTAGCAGATACAGAAAAATATAATGAACGAGATTGGGGAAAAGGCTCTCACCGAAAGGCTTTTCTTTTAGCCGTAGATTCTGTAATAAATATGTGCTAAAAAGGACCAGAGATATTTTATTTAAGCAACATTTCTATCAAAGGGGCTTGTAAGCCCATCGATTCATAACAACCTCTGCTTCTAAGCACAGAAATCAATTTTCAACGTACACATATAAAAAAACAGATTTCAGTCGCCTCTGCGGATTGAATCTGCCGATTACAAAATCGAGGGCTAGCACTCTACACGCCACATTCGCATGCCTTGCTACGAATGTGTGTGCTTTGTAATTATTTACGTTTGCCGCTTACTCAGGCAGCACGAACAGAGTGTTTTTGTAATCCTTAG
>CAJOPO010000514.1 GCA_905236315.1 uncultured Treponema sp. | reverse complement strand
GTGGTCAAAAAAATATTCACCTGCTGCTTCTGCCCTAGTTTTTAAGTCATCATATTGCTCTTGAGCATAAGAAGCACGTTTCATATTGGAATTAAAGTTTATATTGCCAGAAATGCCTGTTTCTATATCGATTGAGTAAGCGAAAGGATATATAAAAATAAATATAATAAGAAAGATGGGTATTTTTTTCACAAGCACCCCAACTTTTCATTCAGAAGACTTTTTTGCATGGTGTTATAAAACCTTAAATGGAAAGAAAGTACATTACAACCTATATTTCCAAACAAAATTATTATACATATTCACAAAATGTAGGTCAATAACGGAAAGTGAGTTTTCAAGGGAGTTCCCTTGCCCCCCGTATTTTTGGGGGAGGGAGAAAACTCTACTTCCAAAGCGGTTTTCTCTCTCCCCCAAGCCCCCTCTCTCTTTCAGCACGGCTTAGGGGCTTTGCGCCCCTAAGAACCCTAGCTTTGCTCCCAAAAAATTACAGAATTTCAATATTTATGCTACTTTTTAAATGATTATTATGAGAAAATGAACACTTGACCGAACATAAAATAGCTTTATAAACCAAATTAATTTCCCGCATTTACTATATCCGTTATGTATTGCCAATAGATTTTATTTTTATTGTTATTAGCATAGCGACTTGTAAACACTACAACCATATTTGCACTAGGGATAACAGCTATCACTTGCTCACCCCAACCGTGAGCAAAATAAGACTTAAAAGCCTTGCTTCCAAACCATCTTATCCACCACTGATAGCCATAATTTGCTACATTAGGTAGTTGTATTTTAGTAGACTCTTCTATCCATTCTTTAGGGATAATCTGCTCACCATTAAAGACACCTTTGTTTAAATATAAAAGCCCAAACTTTGCCATATCATAGCTTGTAAGAGAAAACCCATTACCGCCGTCACTAATTCCTTGTGCATCGCTTGAACAAATAACACTATTCATTCCAACTTTACTAAAAAGTTCTGCTTTTCCATATTCATAAAGAGTCTTACCTGTAGCTTTTTGTATCATAGCAGAAATTAAATGTGTATTCCCAGTGGAATATTCAAACACAGCACCTGCTTTATGCAAAATGGGTTTAGTAAAAAGATAATCCACCCAATTATCTGACATCCTCCAATCATTCCATATCGCTGTATCTGTAGAAGTAAGTCCAGAGGTATTTGTAAGTAACTGCCTTAAAGTGATTTTTTCTAGCTGCTCTTTATTCTTATAGGAACTAACATCTATATAGTTTGTCATAGGGGCATTTACATCTGGTATATAGCCTTGCGCTATGGCAATGCCGGTAATGGCACTGGTAATACTCTTAGAACATGACTGCACCGAAAAAACAGATGTATTGTCGTAGCCCTCTTTAAAATATTCGCTTATGATAACACCATCTTTTACAATTATATTAGAAGTGATTTCTGTGTTTTTTATGCTATCTACAAAGTTTTGTAGCTTTTCTGCATTTACACCATGATTTTGTGGTAAGTCTTTATTAAGTTCAAAAACAACTTGCATTTTTTTCTCATTTGTAGGATTTTCTTGTACTTCTGAAAGATTATTTTGTGCTAAGGTCTTTGTTTCTTGGGCAGTTGCCTTGTTTGCATTGCAAGATATAAATATACACGCTAAAAATAAAAATATTACAAATGTTGTTGTAATTTTTTTGAATGTTACTTTCATATTACTTTCCGTAGGTCTTTTCTATTTCTAAGATTTGGTCTCTAATAACGGCAGCCTGCTCGTAATCAAGGCGGTCTGCACACTCTTCCATTTCTTTACGGAGTGCCGAGATAAGTTTTTTGCGTTGAGCAGGTACAAATAAATTAGCAGTTTTCTTCAATACTTCAAGTTGAACACCTGCATTTTCTTCTGCGTCTTCTTTTTCATGTACTAAAATATCCTCTACAGCTTTCTTTATTGTTTTAGGAGTTATACCATTCTCTGCATTATACGCTTCTTGTATTGAACGGCGACGCTTCGTTTCTTCTATGGCTTCTTTCATTGCGTCACTCATTCTATCAGCATACATTACAACCATTCCGTCTGCATTACGTGCAGCACGACCTATTATTTGAATAAGCGAAGTTGTACTCCTTAAAAAACCTATCTTATCAGCATCTAGCAAGGCAATAAAACTAACCTCTGGCAAGTCTATGCCCTCTCTAAGCAAGTTAATTCCTATCAATACATCAATTTCGCCACTTCTTAGGCTCTTTAATATTTCTACACGTTCAAAGGTATCTATTTCTGAATGAATATATTTCACTTTCATTCCTAAGCCATTTAGATAATCCGTTAAATCTTCTGCCATCTTTTTTGTTAAAGTTAATACAAGGCTCCTTTCTTTGCGCTCAATTCGCTTTTGGACTTCTTTATAAATATCTTGCATTTGTCCTTCGCTAGGACGCACTTCTACAATGGGGTCTAATAAGCCTGTAGGACGTATTATCTGCTCTACAATTTGAGTTGACTGCTTAATTTCTTGAGGGCGCGGGGTTGCCGTAACATAAATAACTTGATTCATTTTTGCAGTAAATTCAGCAGCTTTTAAAGGACGATTATCAAGCGCACTCGGTAACCTAAAACCAAAATCCACAAGATTTTGTTTACGGCTACGGTCTCCTTCATACATCGCTCCAATTTGTGGAACTGTTACGTGTGCTTCATCTATCATGCACAAAAAATCATCAGGAAAATAATGTAAAAGTGTAGCTGGTGGCTCCCCTGCTTTACGATTTGCAATAGGAGCAGAATAGTTTTCTATACCAGAGCAGTAGCCCATCTCTTTTAGCATCTCCATATCATAGGTAACACGTGTTTTTAAGCGTTCAGCCTCTAACAACTTTTTTTGTGCTGTTAAAGTATCCACTCTTTCATTCATTTCTAAAAGAATACGCTCTGTTGCTTCTCCAAGCATTTCCTTTGGCACAACAAAGTGTTTTGCAGGATATAGCCATAACTCATCAAGTTCTTCTATTATATCACCATTTATAACATCAAAACGCCTAATGCGTGCAACTTCATCAAAATCAAGCTCTACTCTATAAGCTTGGTCAGTTTCCATATAAGGAGGATAAATTTCTATTACATCACCTTTTATACGAAAGTTTCCCCTTTCTAGTACCATATCATTTCTTTGATACTGAACGGCAATTAGACTAGAGGCTAATTTATGAATATCAAGCTCTTCACCTTTTTCTATATGGGTACGCATTTCTTTATATAAGTCT
>CAJOPO010000513.1 GCA_905236315.1 uncultured Treponema sp. | reverse complement strand
TATGCCAGCTTGCTTGCCGCGCATTTCTACATCTTTATCGTGAAGATTCCATGCTAGATACTCATTTATGAATGTCTGCTCAAATTTCTTTGTCTGCACCATATTCGCTACCTCCCTTGTAAAATCTGTTTCGGCGGTGTTGTTCTTTACAAATGCGAGAAAAGCCTTTAGCTCTGCGTCATTTTCTTTATCGTAAGCTGCCGCATTAAAAATCAAATGGTGAGTTTTATCATTTAGGCTAACCGTTTCATCTTCCCTACACACTCGCTCAAATGTATAAACTGGCAAGTTCTGCTTAAATGGGTCATCTGTGCAAATGAAAATGACATAGCTTTCTTTTAAATCCGAATAAAAAGTTCCCTTTAATAAGCTGTCTATGTCTATCATACTCTGATAATATCGAGTGCGCTTGCCTATAGCCGCGATTTTGTACGTCTGACATTCCACATCAAAGACCCGCTCGCTATCGGCAACGAACACGTCAAGGCGCACACCCTTCTTCTCGTAAAAGGGGCTAATGTTCTTTTGAAGCTCTGGATATTCAATGTGGTCTATCTTTATCTTCAAAAGACGCTCAAGAACCCCTTTGCATATTTCAGGGTTCTTATCAAGAGTCGTTCGCTTTGCGAACTCTCCGAGTTTACGCAATGCGTAAACTCTCTGCCCCGAACATAAAGTCATCGCTAAATACTAACTGTTCAATGGGCTTAAAATTATAGGGAGCCTCTAAAAACTGAAGTTTTTAGAGGCTCCCTTTAGTAGTTAGTGGTCAGACTAATAACTGCCCACTGTCCACTTATCACTAAGAACTATCTTCTAATGTCTATCGTCTAATTCCTACTGTCTACCGTCTACCATTGTATTTTATGAAAATTATCCTTTACTTTGGGTATTTTATGTCTTAAAATAGAATTCTCAAAATAAGGGAGCAGTTAATATTTTGTGGCAATACCAAACTGCTTTTTGCTATGCTTTTACTTTTATGGGAGAATACAAAATGGCTGTGGAAGATAAAAAAGAATGGAAACCTGACATTCCAGACGTACCTCGTCAATCTATAATAAAATTAGGACAAAAAATTACAGACCGCATAGGGCACAAAGTAACAAAGGAAGACCCTGAATACTGGGGATTAGCAGGTGTTGTAACTGAAGAGATGGCAGAAATTGCAAATAAATTAAAAGTGCGCCACCCTGTAAACATAGAACAAATAGTAAAATTAACAGGAAAAGATAAGTCTTACCTTGAAGATATACTTCAAAAAATGGCTGTAGTTGGCATAATTGAATATAACTGGGAAAACGACCGCCGTGAAAAACAGTACATTTTACCCATGTTTGTTCCAGGCAGTGCAGAGTTCTTTAATATGAATGAAAAACAACTAGAAGCACATCCTGAAGTTGGGCAATTCTTTGAGCGTATGACTCGCTTACCACTAGAAAAGGTTACTGCAATGGTTCCTCCTGGAGGGGCAGGAATTGGCATGCATGTTATCCCTGTAGAAAAGGCTATAGAAGCGGAAAATCAAACTGCTGATGTTGAGCATATTTCTTATTGGCTAAAGAAGTATGAAGGAAAATATGCCGCAGGTCCTTGTTCTTGCCGACTTTCTCGTAGGTCTATGGGCGAAGGCTGTGGAGATGACCCTCATGATTGGTGCATTGGGGTAGGGGATATGGCAGACTATCTTGTTCAAACTGGCAAAGGTCACTATATCACTTATGACCAAGTTATGGATACATTAAAGCAGGCTGAAGAAAATGGTTTTGTACATCAGATTACTAATATAGATGGAGAAAATAAAATATTTGCTATCTGTAACTGTAATGTAAATGTCTGCTATGCCTTGCGAACATCTCAGTTGTTTAATACTCCTAATATGTCTCGCTCTGCATATATTGCAAGGGTAGAATCAAAAGATTGTGTTGCTTGTGGTCGCTGTGTAGAGTTTTGTCCTGCTGGAGCCGTTAAATTGGGGCAAAAACTTTGTACAAAATCTGGACCCATTGTTTATCCTAAGCACGAGTTGCCAGATGCTATAAAGTGGGGACCTGAAAAATGGAGTCCTGATTACGTAAATAAAAATCGTATAAATTGTTATGATACAGGGACGGCTCCATGTAAAACAGCGTGCCCTGCCCATATTGCCGTACAAGGCTATCTAAAAAAAGCCGCACAGGGTAAATATAAAGAAGCCCTTGAACTAATAAAGAGAGAAAATCCTTTCCCTGCTGTGTGCGGGCGTGTTTGCAATAGAAGATGTGAACAAGCTTGCACACGCGGAACCATTGACCAGCCTATTGCTATAGATGAAGTAAAGAAATTTATTGCTGAGCAAGATTTAAATGCGCAAACTCGTTTTATTCCCAAAAAAGTAATTCCTTCTCGCCATGCAGATACCTTTATGAACGAAAAAATTGCCATAATTGGAGCAGGGCCTGCGGGATTAAGTTGTGCTTTTTACCTAGCAGAAAAGGGTTATAAGCCTGTAGTTTATGAAAAGAATGCTATGCCAGGCGGAATGTTGCGCTATGGTATTCCTTCTTTTAAGCTAGAAAAGAATGTAATAGACGCAGAAATTGATGTTATGCGCGAAATGGGCGTAGAAATTAAATGTGGTGTAGAAGTTGGAAAGGATATTACTATTCAAGATTTAAGAAAACAGGGCTTTAAAGCATTCTACATTGCTATTGGCTGTCAGGGTGGAAGAAAGGCTGGCGTTCCAGGAGAGAATGCACAAGGAGTTCGTACAGGTGTTGAATTCTTGAGGGCTGCTGGTGCTGATGAGTCTATGAAAGTGGTAGGTCGCACTGTGGTAGTTGGTGGTGGTAATGTTGCTATAGATGTTGCTCGTACTGCTGTTCGTTGCGGTTCACAAAAGACAGAAATG
>CAJOPO010000512.1 GCA_905236315.1 uncultured Treponema sp. | reverse complement strand
TTGTAAGTCGCTATAATAGCGCGACTTACAACATCGCATTTTCAAAGTTGCCTCTAAAAACTGAAGTTTTTAGAGGCTCCCTTAAACCATTTCTGAAGTTCTTAATTCAGAAATAGTACATTCACTACTAAAACACGAGGAATATCAAATGAAAAAATTTTTAGCCCTTATTTCTATACTTTTTACAGCACTAAGTCTATGTATTGCAGACCCAGCTGAAGGATACTGGATAAGCATTGATGAAAAAACAAATAAAGAAACAGCGGGATGGAAAATATGGGTAGAAAACGGAAAACTTACAGGCGCAATAACTTCTATTGCAGGTTTTCCGCAAGACCAAAAAGCTGTTGGCGCAAAAGGAAAATCTTATAATGATTTTAAAGGCGGAGCAGATATTGGTTCGCTGCAATCTGTAGGTACTAACTGGATATACGGACTTTCTAATGTTTCAGAAGGTAAATGGGCAAATGGATATATTATAGACCCCAATGACGGCAAGCGTTACAACTGCAAGATTACATTCCATAAAGCAGATGGAAAAAAGTATAAAAGTGATACTTTAGAAATGCGTGGAGAAATAGGAATGGGAATCGGAAGAAGTCAATATTGGAAAAAAGCAACAAAAGAAAGTGCAGAGGGATTAAGGTAGACTTGTAAGCAAGGCAATAAAACAATATACTAAAGTCTATGAGCGAAAACCTGTATAATAGAATACTAGAAAGCTATGAAACTTCTCAACAAATTGAAGAATTAGATGAAGTGGTTATAACATATTTAGTATTCAGAATAGGCAAAAATAGTTATGCTATAGAATCCGCAGAGGTACAAGAAATACTTCGCAACAATGAAGTGTTCCCCATGCCTTTTGTGCCTCCATACATAAGAGGAGTATTAAATAGCTATGGCGACCCCTTTGCAGTGTTAGACTTATCTGTGCTCTTTGGAGGAGAAGCACAAGATTCTGGTTTGTTTATGATTTTAAAAAATAAAAACAATATTTCACTGCAAGTTTCAGAGATTCAAGAGTTCCATAGTTCAAAAGACGTAAAGTTTCAAAAGATTTCTGACTTTGGAGAAGCCCAATACTTTTCTGGAGCAATAACATTTGCAGGACGCGGAGTAGAAGAAATAACCGTTCCAATTTTGGGATTAACAGAAATAATAGAAAAAATAAGGAAAGATATTGAAAACATCTGAGTGGTTTATCTGTCTTCCATTTAAAGATTTTGACATACTTATACCTCAAGAGGTTGTGCGCGAAAGTACCTATGCAATAATGCAAGAAATGAGTTTTTTAGCGCAGATGAATGAATACGAAGAATGTAATTTTGACAATATTCTATCTACTATTTTTAATAGGGAGTTATCTTCTCGCATTATTGCAGAATTGGAAGTGCTTAGTGAACCCCATATAATACTTAGAACAGGTGCAATTCCGCGTGTTTTAGGCATAGAACTAAAGCAATTTAAAATACTTAATAGCAGCATAGGAAGTGCTTTAAGAAAAAAAGGAATTATCGCTATAAGATTTGCTGATAATCATATACAATATCTAATGGATATAAAAAAAATACTTGAGGAGCAAATTAATAAATGATAAGAACCCTCATAGTTGATGACTCTGCTATAGTACGAGCAATGCTCAAAGAAGTCATGGAAAATGATAATCGCTTTGAAGTAGTAGAAACAGCAGATAACGGTCTTAAAGCCATAATGGCAAATAATACATTCAAGCCAGAGTTAATAGTAATGGATATAAATATGCCCATTATGGATGGCATAGAAGCAACTTCTAGAATTGTAAAAGAATCTAATAATCTTCCCCCTGCTATAATAGCGTTTACTACAGAAGATACTTTAAAAATAGGATTTAAATGTTTAGAAGCAGGTGCTTTAGATGTAATAAAGAAGCCTGACTTAGCCTTGATGTCTACAGAAGATTTAAAACAGTTTTGCAATAAACTTTATTATATAGCATTAAAACACAAAAAGATAAACGATAAAATAAATAGCAATAAAAAAGAAAAAGATTCTAATAATCAGGAAATTAAAAAAGTAAATATTTCATTACAGGTAGATAAAACTAATAAAAAACCTGCAACTATAATAGATAAAAATGAACAAAAAATTAATTCTGTAGGTCATTATAATATTTTACTTATAGGAGCGTCTACAGGGGGACCTGGAGCCATACAAACTGTATTAAAGGGATTAGGAAAAAATTTTCCATTGCCTATATTAATTACACAGCATATAGACTCCCTATTTGATGAACAATTTTCTTCATGGCTCAATTCTACAACAGATATAAATGTGTCTTTAGCTTGTAATAATACAGTTCCAGAGCCATCTTGCGCTTATATAGCTCCTGCAAATAAACATCTTACAATAAAACCTCTAAAAGATAAAAAATGTATTATAGAATTAAACGAAGACCCACCCATGCACTTTTTGCGCCCTGCAGTAGATAAGATGTTTATAAGTGCAGCAAATGTATTTCATAGACATGTGTTAGCAGTTTTACTCACAGGAATGGGAAGAGATGGAGAGGATGGGTGTATAGCCATAAAAAACGAAGGTGGTTTTACAATCTGCCAAGATGAAACATCTTGCATAGTATATGGTATGCCTAAAGCCGCAATAGAAGCAGGAGGAGCGGATATTGTGCTTTCCTTAGAGCATATTGCTCCTTTTATAAAGAAAAAGGTAGGCTTCTAGAATCTTATGGAAGAATTAAGCAAAGAACTCTTAGAGCTAATTCAAAACGAAAGTGGACTCAAGATTAATGATGCTCATTTGGAGTTTATGCGCCATTATGTAGAATCTAGGTTAAAAGAACTCAATATAACAGAAAAAGACTATAATGCTCTAATATTATCTGATACCAATGAAAAAAAATCTCTTATAAATGAGGCAGCTATAAACGAAACTTATTTTTTTAGAGAAGAACAACAATTTGACTTTATAAAGCAAAATTATATAGAAAAAAAAGATAAAAACAGCATTATAACCCTTTGGAGTGCGGCTTGCTCAACAGGAGAAGAAGCTCTATCTTTATATACTCTTGCCTCTTCATGTGGCATAAAACCCATAGTCTATGCCACAGATATAGATACGAAAGCGTTAGAAGTATTTAAAAAGGGATATTATTCTCTACATTCCTTTAGAAGCGATGGCAAAAAATACATTCCCCTTTTAGAAAGTATAGGTGATTATTATAATAATACTCTAAAGTTAAGGCAGCCTATAGAAAATCTACACATACAAGAGTTTAATCTTGTAAGCAACGTTCAACTTCCTATGCAAGAAGGAACTGTAGATATTATATTTTTAAGAAATGTATTTATATATTTTGACGCAGAAACACGCCACAAAATAATATTAAAACTTTCTTCGGCTCTAAAAAAAAATGGTTTGCTTTTTCTTTCTATAAATGAAGTGGCAGGTGTTGAATGTGCAGATGATATACCTCTTATAAAAGAACATAGTGGAACTATATATTATTTTAGAAAGGTATCTCTTAAAGAAAAAAAAGAAAAGAAAAAGCCAAAAGTTAATATACCTCCTATACAGTTTGAAGATAAAGACAGGACAGAAAATAAAACTGATAAAAAGATTGTAAGAGAAAGTTTTAAAACTATAAAACCTGTAAAAAAAACCTACCAAAAAGAACAAATTATACTTTCAAAACAAAGTTCTCCAGATTTGAAAAAACTTGTAAAAGATGTAAATGTATATATAGATAATAACAATACATCTAAGGCACTAGAATTAGTAGAAAATTATCATTTTCGTCCTGAAAACTTAGAATACCGCTTTTATTTAGAGGGGCTAATTGCACTAGAAGATGAAAAAGAAAATATTGCAGAGGATTTTTTCCAAAGAGCATCTTTTGTAAATCCTAAGTTTTGGCCAGCTTTATTTCAATTAGCACTTGCACAGCATAGGAGCAATAATATAAAATCTTCTGTTGCTTCTTTTAAATCATGTGCTATGGTATTAAAAGAATATATAAAAGGTCATAAAGATGACTATAATTTTTTAATGGAATCATTTAGTTCCACGTATTTTTTACAATTATGCGAACGCTATATTAATATAGGGCAAGACTCATAAGGGATAGAATATGCCATTTTCAAAAGCTGATTTTATAGATGGATTTATAGCAGAAACAGGCGAACACTTAGATGCCGTAAATAATGGTATTATACAACTAAAAAAAACTCCTAAAAACAGAGAAGTTCTAGCAGCTATCCTTAGAGAATTGCATACTATAAAAGGTACGGGGCGCATGATGGGCTACCCTGTTGTAGAACAGACCGCTCATGGATTAGAAGATGTTTTTAAGGGCATTAGGGAAGAAAAGTACGAATTAACAGACCATATTGTTCAACTAACATTTTTAACAGCAGATTGCATAAGGCGCATACTTGATAAAATAAAGACTGATGGCACAGATGATATAGACATATCAGATTTTTTAGAAATATTCAAAAAAGCGTCCTCTGGTTTATTTTTTACAACGGATATTCTTGAAGACAAGGTAAAATCTGAATCTGAATTTAATACAATAAATGCAAGGGAAGATACGGCTTCTTTAGAAAATATAACTTCTATTAGAGTTGATATAAGCCGTATAAATGATATAGTCCGCTCCTTTGATAACCTTATAATTAGGCAATTCCGTTTTAAGCATCAGTTGGAAGCATTTGAAAAACGTTTAAGCAATGCTGATACAAAACAAGTTAAGGAATTACCCAAACAATTAAAAGAAGACTTATTACTTACAGAAACTGCTCTATTCGATACACAGCATCAACTCTTAAATCTACGTATGCTCACGCTAAATATGGTTCTAACTCCAATAAAAAAAGAAATAGAATCTGATATGATGAAGTTAGGTAAGACTATTGATTTTGATATGCCAGAAAGCGAGTTTATGTTAGATAAGGCTGTGCTTGAAAAACTACGCGACATATTATTGCACTTAGTACGAAATTGCATTGACCACGGCATAGAATCCCCTGAAGAAAGATTAAAAAAAGGCAAATCAGAGCGTGGACATATATCTGTATTGGCACAACAAGTTTCTAATCATATCATAATATCTGTAGCAGATGATGGACGAGGCATACAGTATGAAACTGTAAGAAAAAAAGCTATTATTCGATACCCTAAAATGCAAAAACAAATTGCTTCTATGTCAGAAAAAGAATTACAACAGTACATTTTTGAATCAGGATTTTCTACTATGGAAAATCCTACAGCACTTTCTGGTAGAGGTGTGGGGCTTGATGTAGTTAGAACTGATATGGAAAAAATAAAAGGAAGATTAAGGCTGCACTCAGAAATAGATAAGGGTACAACATTTGAACTTACAATACCCGTTTCTCTTGCAACTCAACAAGGTTTATTTGTTCATTGCGGAGAAATAAAACTTATGATTCCATCTCACTATATTCTTGAAATCATAGATATAGACCCCAAAAACTTTACAAACTTGCAAAGTCAAACATTTATAAGTTTGCACCAACAACTAATTCCTGTTTATCATCTATCTTCTATAATAGGAACTCCTCATAAAGAAAAAACAGATTCTCTTATAATACTAGAATACCTAGAAACACAAATAGCAATGGTTGTAGATTCTATAGACCAATATGAAAATGTAGTTGTAAATCCCCTCCCCCCCATTATGAATAATCTAGAACCCTTGCAAGGTGTTGTTTATGATGAAAACTATGCTATAATTCCTATCTTAAATATACCTGATATAATGAAACGCCTAAAAGGTCTTTTAGCATACGACTTAAAAAAATATCAAAGCAAGAATAAAAAACGCACTTATACAGTTTTAGTTGTTGATGATTCTACTACTACAAGGCAAATAGAGCAAACAATATTTGAAACAGATGGATATAAAGTAGAAACTGCTGTAGACGGCATAGAAGCATTAGATATTTTACGTAATAAACACATAGACGCTATAATAACAGATATAAAAATGCCTAGAATGGATGGTATGGTTTTGTTGAGTAATGTAAGACGTATGGATGATTACATTACAACACCAGTAATTGTGGTTTCTGGAGTATATGACCCAGAAACAAAAGATGAATTTATACAAGCAGGTGCTCAAGCCTTTATTGTGAAGTCTGAGTTCCAGCGTGGTAATTTGCTGCAAGCAGTAAAGGAGCTTTTAGGTGAGTAAAAAAAGTGTTCTTGTAGCATTTGATTCAAAAACAATGCGCAGTTTAATAAGTTCTTTTCTTAATAAAAACGGTTTTAATACAATAGAAGCAAAAGATGGTCTTGAAGCACTAAATATAATATATTCAGAACATCCTGATTGTGTTCTATTATATATAGATTTGCCCATTATTAATGGTTATAATATGTCTCGCATAGTAAAAAATACTCGTTCTATGCAAGATATAACGGTAATAATATGTGCTACAGAAGAAAACTCTGTATATCAGTTTTGGGCAGATAATTCACTTAGTAATGGTCTTTTTGTTCCTACAGAAAATAATTTGCAAGAATTATGCACTTTAATTAATAGGTCCTTAGTTGTAAATAATGCCATTCATCAAAATAAAAAGAAGAAGGCAGAGCACTTAGAAAATCCTACCCAAGACAAAATATTACAAATGGCAATTAATGCTTATGATAAGGAATTATTTAATCTATATATAATTCAGAGTGCATATAATGGGGCGATTAAAACATTTAATTTAGACGAACTGATGAACGCGCTCATAAAAAGTCTAGCGGGAGTTTATAGCTATGACGCTTTATGTGTTATTATTAACACAAATCCTGTTACAGAATACTACAGTTATATTCCTTCTTTAACAAATACAGAGATAGAAGATTTTAAGCAAGTCTGTCATACTGATTTTAAAGAAAAACTATCATCATCAAATAAAATGAATTGGCAGAAATCTTTAGTAAAAATACTAAATGCCCCCATTTCTAATAATTCGGGCAAAATAAAAAGCTATGAATCATTTCCTACTCTTCATGAAAAAAGCACTCCAATGACTATACATGTAGCGAATTGTATGCCAGATTCATTTAATCCACGCACAAAAGAACGCCTAGACTATTTGGCCAGTATATATGGGGTACTTGTTTTAAGGGCAATAGAATTTAATGCTGCAAAAGCTGCAGAAACAAAGATGAAGCAGGCTTTTAGTCATTTTTTGCCACCAAAAGTAATAAATGACATAATAAATGGCTCTAACTCAATGACTACCACCGTAGGAGAAAAAAGAGAAGTAGCGGTTCTTATAGCAGATATAAGAAATTTTACTACCATAAGCGAAATTAACAGAGCAGAAGATGTTGTTGCTTTTTTAAACCAA
This sequence comes from uncultured Treponema sp., assembly GCA_905236315.1. Taxonomy (GTDB): domain Bacteria; phylum Spirochaetota; class Spirochaetia; order Treponematales; family Treponemataceae; genus Treponema_D. The sequence continues at coordinate 8,044 of CAJOPO010000512.1, read as the reverse complement.
TATTTTGCGATTATGGGCAGTATTATAAAAAAATATGGTGGCACTATAGATAAATTTATGGGAGATGCTATAATGGCTTTATTTGGAGCACCAGAAAGTTATCCTGATAATGGAAACCGAGCCGCAAATGCAGCATTAGAAATGAGAAAAGCATTAAATACATTAGATATACATTTAGTTATGCCTCCAAATTACACTCTTGATATAGGTACAGGTATTCATTATGGAGCAACTATAGTTGGTTCTATAGGTAGCGATGAAAAAAAAGAATATACGGTTATTGGTGATAACGTAAATATAGCTTCTCGTATAGAAAGTCTTACAAAAATATATGGGACTCCCATAATTATTACAGACTCTGTAAAGAAGGATTTAAAAGAAGGGCAATATACAAGGCACTTAGATAATGTAAAAGTAAAAGGTAAATCCGTTTCCGTAGCAATTTATGAATTGCAAGACGCAGGGACAAAAGTAAATGAAGAATTTATTTCTAATTATAATAAGGGTATGAATCAGTATTTGACTGGTAATTTTGAATTAGCGTCAGAATATTTTGATAAGGCATCTATTCAAAATCCTAATGATAAGGCCTCTGTATTATTAAGAGAACGCTGTCGTGAATACACAAAACATAGACCAGAAAACTGGGACGGTTCTTTTACGCTTACAACTAAATAGGAAAAGTTATGGGTAAATATAACAATATTTTGCACAAAAAAGATTTTGAACATCAGTTACTTGATTTAGGTCGTCCCTATAATATGGCGACTTCTGTTTTTGTAGCATTATATCTATTCTTTTTATCTAATATGTTTTTAACAGTTTCTAGTATATATAGTATTTTAGGAATATTAATAGTAGCCATAGCGACTATGACATTATTGCAATTTACATTAGCACCTTATACAAATCATTTGATTACATTTAAAATATCTAATGATTTAAATAATATAGATAAAAAAGATTGCCAAGATAGAACAAATATAGTGCGCAGACTTATGAAACTTCCCTTTTATGTGAGTTTGCAAGTATTTTTAGCATTTATTCTAGGTTGTGTTACCTTTATTTTAATTACATATTTTTTATTCAATCCAAGCCATATATTTTTAATATTTGCTATAATTCCTAGTATTTTTTGCTCTTACTTAGCAGGAGTTATATCATACTGTTATACAGAAAATCTTTCTACAAAATATAGCGAAACTATTATAAGGCAAGGAGTAGATGATAAAATAGTAAATAAGGAAAAAGTTTTTGGTATGACGCAAAACCTAAGAGTATTCGCTCATATCATTATTCCAGCTACTTGTTGCAATCTTATTCAATTACAAACTATAGCAAGGCAATATTTTTTTCCTATAGAGAGGTCAATATACATTGCAATTATGATTTCTCTTACTACAATAAATGTAAGTATATGTATTATACTTGCAAGTTTATACTATAGGCATTTGATAAAATCTATAAATCAAATGAACAATACATTAGAACAAATAAACTCTCTTTCTATAGCTCAAGCAGTATATTTACCTACAGATTTAGGAACAGAATTTGCTTATACCATTTATATTACAAATACACTTATAGGAAATCTGCAAAAAATAATTAGCGATATAAATAAAACTGGAGATAAATTATTTAAAGCAACACAAAGTTTATCGGTTATTTCTAAAGAAACAGCGTCTACAGCCCTAGTACAATCTGATAATGTAAAAAATTGTGTTACTACAATGAATGAATTGCATAAAATGCTTGAAAAAATAGCAGAAAGCATAATTCAAGTAGCCTTAGAAGCAGAAAATACTTCAGAAAACGTGCACAAGGGTTCTGATATGTTACAAAATAACATAGAAAAGATTTCTGAAATAACAAGGGCAAATATTGATACTATAACAGGTATAAAAATGCTAAGTGAAAAAATAGATAATGTATGGTCGATTATATCAACAATAGATTCCATTGCAGAAAAGACACGTATAATAGCATTTAATGCAGAAATAGAAGCAACAACGGCAGGCGATAGCGGAGAAAACTTCCATATAATAGCTAATGAAATACGCCGTCTTGCTTCTACAATTACTGATTCAACAAAAGAGATAAGAACTAGAATAACAGGTATTCAACATTCATCAGATAATCTTATTATAACAAGCGAAGGTGGTACAGAAAAAATAAGAGAAGGTAGTATGCTCTTTACTAACTTGGAAGAAAAATTTGATGAATTAAGAACTTCTAGCGAAATAACAGCAGAAAGTGCAGCAGATATACAACAAATAACAAGTACACTTGATGCTTCTTTTGCTCAAATTTCATCTACGCTTGAACAAATGAGTTCTGGGTTTGACAATTTTACTAATTCAGCGCAAATTATAAATCTCTCTGCTGACAGTATAAAAAATGTGGCTTATCAGCTAAATTCTATACAGACAAAAGAGGACGCAGGAGAATAAGGGCATGACTGTTATAGATAATTTTTATAAGCAAGGACGTTTTGAAGCCTTTCACTCATTTATATACAGAGTATGTATACCTACAAATATAGCTTCTGCCATAGCCATATTTATATATGTTTTTTGCTTTATTACAATAAAATTTGAATATTTAGACTTAGCGTTTTTTATACTTTGTTTTGTAACAATTATAGCACAATTTGTATTTGCCCCCTTAACAAACTATCTATGCACAAAAGAAATATCTTCAAAAATATTTAATTGGAAGACAGGACAAAGTAATACAGAAACTCGTACAGAATTATTAAAAATAATATTAAACTTTCCTTTAACAAAGGGAATAGAAACCTTTTTACATTTTGTTTGCTGTACATTAGTAATTGCAATATTTTATTATTTTCAAATACCATTAGATACAAAAACAACAATTATATTTATAATAATAACATTAATAGCTTCTTATTTTTCTGGCACAGTGTCTTTTGCACTAGCAGAAAGCTACTGCTCCTCTATTGCAATGGCTCTAGTAAAAGACGGAATAGAAATAGAAGAAACAAAAGAGAAACATTATTTTGCTTTTTCAATGGCTTCCCTATTTGTGTTATATGTATGTATACCACTTTTTTTGACATCTGTACTTACAACACTTATGTTTTTACTTGACACAAAAAATCCACATTATCTTGTAAAAACACTCATTACTTCTGTAATAAACATAGTAAATGTCTTTTTACATTCATTTTTGTTCTTTAGGCGTATAAAAAAATATAATGATACTGTACAGCAAACTCTTTCTGTAATAAACACAGATTCTATAAAAGCAGTTTCCCCTATACCTGTAGATTTATCTAACGAAATGTCTTATATAATGTACCAAGTAAATAATACAGTACATCTTTTTTATTCCATAATGGAAAAATCTTATAAAATAAACACAGATATAAATGCTTCAGGAAGAAGTCTTGCAATAATATCAGAATCCACCGCTTCTACAGCATTAGCACAGTCTACTTCCATAAAAGAGATTGTAAGCACAATGGAAAATGTAGAAAATCTTACTCTTTCTATAAAAAATAAAATTGAAGAAGTAAATGTTGTTGCAGAAAAAACAGCAGAGGGCATTGATTATGGCTTTGATGCCGTAAAACAAAACCTTGATAAAATGCAGGAAATAACACGCGCTAATCAAACATCTATAGATGGTATGCAAAGTCTATCCAATAAAATAAAAAGCATTTGGGACATAGTTAATCTTATAGATAGCGTAGCTGACCAAACAAAAATTATAGCCTTCAATGCAGAATTAGAAACGGAAAATGTAAATGAAGGAAAAGAAAAGTTTAATCATGTTGCACAAGACATTAGAACTCTTGCGGACACAGTTATGCGCCTAACAAAGGATATTAGAACGCAGATACAAGACATACAAAATACAAGCAACAACCTTATAATACAAAGCCGCGAATGTACAGAAAAGATAACAGAAGGTTATAATATGACACAGGCTTTAGAAGAAGAATTTGAAGACATACAAAAATCTTCTCAATCAGCTTCTAAATATTCACTATATATAAAAAATGCAATTCAAAACCAAGCTTCAGCATTTAATAGCATAGTTTCTAGTTTACAACAAATAAGTGCTAGTATGGAACAGTTTAGAACTTCTACGCAAACAATATCTCAAACGGTACAAGAACTTAGGCAGGATTCAGAACACTTACGTTCATTGCAATCTTTAGATGGAGAAGAAAAATGAATACAAAAAAACTTGATTTAAGCAATGTTTCTTTTGAAACAAAAATAATATTAAATAGTTTTCTGCCTGATATAATTTCAGGATTTGTTATATTTGCTTATTCAGCTATAGCAACTCAACTTTCTTTAAATTATATTATTCCAGCGATAAAATATATAATATTAATGATAATTATATTTCAATTTCTTATTGCACCAATAATAGACCACTTAGTATATAAAGATATTTCTAAAAGGGTTCAGGATTTTTATAAAAACAAATTAAACATAAAGGAACGCACAAAATTATTAGATGACTTATGCAGTTTACCCGAAGTTTGTGCTGTTATGACAGTTATATATTTTGTAATAGGGTCGCTAATATTATTTTTGATATATCATTTTAGTATGAAAATGGCTCTATCTGTGAATATACTTTCATTTTGTGAATGTGTTTTTGGCTCTTATCTAAGTGGTATATTAGCATATAATTATTGTAGAAGAGTATGTACAGAAGATTCTTATAACATAGTAAAGGCAGGTGTAGACAAGGATTATGTTATGGATAAAAAAATACTAGGAACAAGAATTAGTATGCAAATATTCACCTTTATTGCAATTCCAATTATTTTTGCAGGTCTAATATCTATATATGTAATTATAGCGGGTTACTTTCCATTTAAATCTCCAGAACTATGGCCTACAAAAGATATACAAATGCGAAGAATGATTATGACCTCTGCACTTAATTTTATATCTCAAGTGGTCTTAGTAATTCTATTTGTATATCATGTTTTCTTTAGTAACAAAAAAATGATGGAAGCATTAGAAGATATGGAAAAAGGCAATATAACAACATCTCCTTTATTAAAAACTGATATACGAGATGATATAGCCTATAATCATTATTTAACAAATGAACTTTTATTATATTTTCGTAGAATACTTTCAGGAGCAGCGGAAATAGGAAATACAGTAGATGAATCTTCTAAAGAATTATTAAAAATATCAAGTGAAACTCAATCCACAGCATTAGAACAATCAAGTGGAACAAATGAAATAGTTTCTACAATGGAAGATACAAATCGTCTTTCTAATGAAATTGAAGTAAAAATCAGTGAAGTAGCTGATGTTGCAGAGCAAACTGTTGCTAATGTAAAAGATGGTTCTAAAATATTAACAGAAAATCTTGCAAAGATGTCACAAATTGCAGAAAGCAATGAAAAAACTATAACTGGTATAAGGCAGTTAAACGAAAAAGTTACAAATATATGGGAAATCGTAAACATTATAAACAACATTGCTGACCAAACAAAGATAATAGCATTTAATGCAGAACTAGAAGCGACAAGCGTAAGAGCAAGGGAAAGGAACTTTAAGAATGTAGCAAATGAAATTCGCCGTCTTGCAAATGGAACAATGGATAGTACAAAAGAAATAAAAGAGCGAATAAATGATATACAAGTTTCAGCAGAAGAACTACTTCATTCATCTGAAACATATACTGACCAAATAAATCATGGAATGACTTTAGCTCGTTCACTAGAAACTTCTTTTTCTAATATAAGTTCTTCTGCGCAAAAGAATGCAACTGCTGCTGTAGAAATAAAAAAACGAATAACACAGGAAACAGAGGCTTTTGAACAAATTGTAACTACATTACAACAAATAAGTAAAAGTATAGAAAGTTTTTCTTCCTCAACAAAATCTATAATAGATACTTCTTCAATATTACAGAAAAAATCACAAGAACTTGCTAGCATAAGCAAAAATGAAGCAGGAGAAAGAGCATGAACGAAAATACAAAACAAATGAACGAACTCACATTCGAGCGGAAAATATTTAAGGCTGGAATGACTCCAAATCTTACAGCAGCTCTTTTAATATTTTTCTATTCAGCATTGTTTATATCTATAAGACTTAAACAGCTTCCATGGGCTATATTAGTTGTAGCTGTAATAGTTGCACTTGCTGAATTTTTATTTTCTCCTCTTACGAATGGTATTCTTACAAAAAAATTATCCGAGCGAATAGAAGAATGGGAACTAAAAGGTATTAATGACAAGGGAGAGCGAACGGCCTTATTTGAAGACATAATGGCCTTTCCACAAAAAAAATCCTTACAAACTTTTCTTTATTTTTTTATATGTTCTACACTAATGGCTATAGCCTATCACTTTGTTCCTGTAATAGGCATTGATTTAAAAAGTGATATTATATCCTATATAGCTTGCATTTTTGGTAGTTATATAGCAGCCGTATTAGCACTTTCTTATTCAGAGATAATATGCAATGTGTATGCAGAACAATTAATAAGAGAAGGCATTGATGAAGACTATGCAAGGCAAAAAAAATACTTTGGCATAAATATGAAACTAAGAGCATTTGTATATATTATAAATCCTGCTCTTTTTACAAATTTCCTTGCACTTTTAATACTCATAGAAGGCTATGGAGTTGTAAATGGTTCTATTCCAACCCAAAAACAGCAAATCTTAAGAATTGTCCTTGTAAGTATTATAAATATAACAGCAGGCTTAATTCTTTGCATAAAATATTATAACAATATAAAAAATAATAATACAAAACTAAAAAACACTTTAACAGATGTTATTATCACAGGTGAAGTAAAACAACTAGCGGATACAACACTCTCTGACAGAATGCAATACAATGTATTTTTACTAAATAATATAGTGAATCGTTTTCAAAATCTCTTACAAAATACTTCTGAAATAGGAAATGATGTCCTACATTCTACAGAAAATCTTTCTGTAATTGCAAAAGAATTGTCTTCTACATCGTTAGAGCAAAATGCCGCTGTAAAAGAAATATTAGCGACAATGGAAGATTCAGATGCGCTTTCTCAAAATATTTCTAGAAATGCAAGCAATGTATCAGAAGGAGCAGAAATTACAAATGAAGATGTTTCCATAAGTTTTGATGTATTACAACAAATTATAGAACAGATGGATTCTATTAATGCTGCAAACACTTCTATTATAGATGGTATAAAAAATCTAGGGAAACAAATAGACAATATTGGTGATGTTATTTCCATTATAAATGATATTGCAGACCAAACAAGAATTATAGCATTTAATGCCGAACTAGAAGCCGTAAGTGCAGGAGATGGAGGACATAACTTTCATATTGTTGCTACAGAAATACGCAGACTTGCAAACAGTACAACAAACAGCATAAATGAAATAAAAAATTATATACAAAACATACAAAGTGCTTCAAAAAACCTTATATCCTTTTCTGAAATAGGTACACAGAGCATACAGGACGAAAGCCATCTAGCACAAGAATTAAAAGAACAATTTACAAATATAAAGTCTATGGCAGATGTTACAGCCGCTAAGTCTACAGAAATAAAAGATATAATAGAGCAGCAAACATCTTCCTTTGGTCAAATAGTAATAACACTAAGGCAAATAAGCGCGGGTATAGAAAGTTTTACCAGTATGACAAAGAACATAAGTGAAACTGCAACACAAATGCAATACGTTGCAACAAATTTAAACTCTTTAAGGCAAGATGCTTTACAAAAAGCAAAAACTATTTAAATATTTTTAAGTTTTGCTAAAAGTAGATAAAATAAAACAACTTATTTTAGAGCGAATTAGTTTATACGAGAGTTTTAGTAGAGGCTAATACATGAAGTATATTTGCCATTACCCTAAAACTTTCGGGTGTTAGAGATTCTGCGTTGTCATTTTCTGTATGAAACATTCGCCAAGTATTTGGCATACGTTCCTTATAACTATGGTCAGAAGCCGTTGATTCCATTCTAGCTTTTTTACTACTTTCCCTGTTCATTACAGCGGCTTCTAGATGTTTTTCTGACATAAGAG